>CAZGLU010000015.1:0-16223 GCA_964526095.1 uncultured Anaerolineaceae bacterium
CGTGACTGGAGTTCAGACGTGTGCTCTTCCGATCTGATCTCCAGCGGCTCCTTGACGTCGAACTCGTCACGCACCTCGCCCACCACTTCCTCGATCAGGTCCTCCAGCGTGACCAGTCCCGCCGTGCCCTGGTACTCATCGATCACGATCGCCATGTGCACGTGCATCCGCTTCAGCGTGTTGAGCAGCCGTTCCGCGCGCAGGACCTCCGGCACGCGGGGCGCATCGTGCAGCAGCGCGCGCAGGTCATAGGGCGCGCCGTCAAGCTGCTGGCGCACGAAGTCCTTCAGGTGCAGGATGCCGAGGATGTGGTCGAGGTCGCCCTCATAGACCGGGAAGCGCGTATGCGACGACGTGAAGAGTCGCTCCAACAGCTCCTCTTGCCGGATGTCGACCGGGATCGCCTCAATACGCGGGCGCGGGGTCATCAACTCGCTGACGCGGCGCTCCGAAAAGTCGAAGATCCGCTTGACAAGCTCCTGTTCCTCGGCGGCCAGCATCCCGCCCACCACGCTCTCCGAGACGATCAGCTCCAGCTCGTCCGGCGTATGCAGGCGGCTGCGCTTGCTCGGCGGGGGCATTTTCAACAGGCGCAGCACCCACACACCGATGCCGTTCAGGGCGGTCACCGCGAACGAGAACACCCGCTGCACGAAGCTGATCGGGCGCACCAGCAGCAGGACCGCCCGCTCCGTGTTTTGCAGCGCCAGCGACTTGGGCACCATCTCGCCCAGGACGATATGCACGTACGTGACAAACCCCAGGCCCGCGATGAAGCCGATCGTCGTGACGTAGCGCGCATCCAGCCCAAGCCAGTGATGCAGCGCGTAGTCGATATGGTGCGCGATGTTCGGCTCGCCGTACATGCCCAGCCCCAGACTCGCCACGGTGATCCCAAGCTGGGCCGTGGCGATGTAACGGTCCAGCCGTCCGGGGTTGCTGACGATGTCGTTCACCAGCGCGGCGGTGGCGTTCCCCTCCGCAGCCAGTTGCTCCATGCGCGAGCGCCGCACGCCGATAAAGGCGAACTCCGCGGCGACGAACACGCCGTTCACCAGCACCAGGAACAGGATGATCAGCAGCGGCCCCAATACGCCCATCAGCCCTGCTCCTCGGTCGGCAGCGTCAGGCTGATGCGCTGGATCGACTGTTCGTTGACCTCGTCCACGTGCAGCCGTATCCCGTCAACCTCGACCTCATCCCCGGCGTCGGGGATCCGGCCCAGTTGGTGCAGCACGAGCCCGCCGATCGTATGGGCGTAGGTGTCCGGCAGCTTAACGTCCAGGTACTCGTTCAGGTAGCTGATCAGCGCGTCGCCCCGCACAAGGTAACTGCCATCCTCGCCCCGCAAAATGAGCGGGTCTTCCACGTCGAACTCGTCCTGGACCTCGCCGAACAGTTCTTCGATCAGGTCCTCGCGCGTCACCATACCGACCGTCCCGCCGTACTCGTCAAAGACCAACGCGACGTAGCTTTCGTCCTCGTTCATCGCCTCCCAAACCGCGTTGACCGACATCGTCTCCGGCACGTACAGCAGGGGCCGCACGATCGACTCGATCGGGGCATCGGGTGCTTCCCGGTACAACTGGAACAGGTCGCGCAGATGGACGAACCCGATGGGGTGGTCGAGGTCGCCCTCGTAAACCGGGATGCGCGTGTAGGCGGACTCCGCCGCCAGCTTGAGGGCATCGTGCACCGGGGTGGTCGAGTCCACGGCGACGAGCCGGGTGCGCGGCACGGCGACCTCCCCGGCGGTCAGCTCGCCCATGCGAAACACGTTGTCCAGCAGGCGCCGTTCCTCCGCATCGAGCAGCCCGCCCTCCTCGCTCTCGCTGATCAGCAGCATGATCTCCTCCGGGGAGTGCACGTGGCTGTGCTCCCCGGTGTAGGTCGCGCCGAGCAGACGCAGCAGCAGCGTGCCGCTGCCGTTCAGGATGACGATCAGGGGTTTGAGCAGGATGTCGCCGGACCAGCGCATCGGCACGACGGTCAGCAGGGCGACGCGTTCCGGGTAGCGCAGCGCGATCGACTTCGGCACCAACTCACCGAAGACCACCTGCAAGATCGTCAGCACGAACAGGACCAGCACAGCGGCGATGCCCGCCGCAGCAACGCGCTCGCCACCCAGCGGCAGCCATTCCAGGGCGGGGCGCACGCGCGGCGCGATCTCCCGCTCGCCGTAGATGCCCAGGACGATGCTCGACAGGGTGATGCCGACCTGGCTGGCAGCGATGTACCCGTCCAGGCGGTGCGGATCCTCCAGCACGGGCAGCAGCAGGCGGGCGAACCGGTTACCTTCGTGGGCTAGCTGCGTGATGCGCGGCTTCCGTGCGCTCACGCTGGCGAATTCACCCGCCACGTACAGCGCATTTACGGCCACCAGCAGCGTGACCACCAACACGATGACGAATACAGTGAGCACCATAGCGACCTGTCACGGTCCGGGAACACGGGAGGGCGGGTCAGACCGATTACCACCTGTAAGGCGCCAGAACGCCCTTAGTACGTGTAATGATTATGAGGAAAAAGGGCCGCCGCCGCAACGTCCGAGCGGGCGCGCCCCTGTTGAAACGGTGGGCGGGATCAAAAAGCCTCCCGGCGAGGGGAGGCTTTTGACATCATCGAAGGGGGTGTGGTGGGGGTTATGCGGCTCCCTTGCGGGAGATGACCGCGATCGGCGTTTTGAGCATGATGAGCACGTCGAGCCAGAGGTTCTGGTTCTTGACGTACCACACGTCCAGCTTGATCGCCTCGTCGAAGTCCGCCGAGCTGCGCCCCGTGATCTGCCACCAGCCGGTCAGGCCGGGCAGGGTATTCAGGCGCTCGCGGTGCCACGGCTGGTACATGTCGACCTCGTACTGGATCGCCGGGCGCGGGCCAACCATGCTGATGTCCCCCTTGAAGACGTTCCACAACTGCGGCAGTTCGTCCAGGCTGGTCTTGCGCAGGATGCGCCCCGCCCGCGTAACGCGCGGGTCGCGCGTCAGCTTGCGCGTCTGGGTCTTCTCGCCCTGAAGCGCCTGCATCGTCTCTTCATCGTTATTGACGAACGCCTGGAAGAACGCCTGGTGTAGTTTGGAATCCGCGTTCTGGTACATTGAGCGGAACTTGTAGCATGTGAATGTGGTTGGTTCCCAGATCTCTTCACCGTTAGGTCCCTTCTTGCGACGAGCGGTCACGCGCTCTTGCCGGAACAAGGCGGGACCGGTGGAGTCCATGATGACCCACAAAGCGATGACGCCCATCAGCGGCGCCAGGAGGAGCAGCAGCGTCCCGGAGATCACGACGTCAAGCACGCGCTTGGCCGCAAAATAGAATGAACGCCGCTGGTAGTCCGTGAGCGTCAGGAAGTCGAAAATGTTCGCCTGATTCGTTGCGTCGATATACCACCCACGATGATGTTGAGATTGCATGATTACCCCTCAAATCCCAGTTCAGGTTACGCGTCATCGAGCGAGGAAGCCGGGGGATGGCTGGGGTCGCCACCCACTTCCCTACTTCTATGCTCACATAGTAACGGGTCAACCTTTCATGCTCACAACACCAGCCGGGGTTCACCTATCAATTAGTCGGCTGGCTACCATTTTTTACGAGATTTATATATTTGGGGGCGTCCTGGCTTCAGATTAGGCGAGCACCGGCGGGTCCGGCGCTTCGGAAGGGAGCGCGGTCCGGGAACCGGCCCCGGATCGTGCCGAATCACTTTTACAGATCATTGACGAGTGCCCTGGGCGGCACCGGCCCTGCCGCCCCCGGAACCTTACATCGTCTGTTAGCTTTGTAATGAGGGCCTCATAACCTAATAAAATGAAAAGGCTTCCGGCGGTGCATCACCGGAAGCCTCAGCGTTAAACCTGCCTCAGTTTATGCCGACTGCGAGTTGTTGGCCTTCGCGCGGGACTGGTTGAGCTGGTCCAGGCTGGGGAAGTAGTAGCCCACACCGCGCTCCGTCAGGATGTATTCCGGCTCGCTGGGGTCCTTCTCGATCTTGGAGCGCAGGCGGCTGATGTTGACCCACAGGTATTGGGTCTCCTCCTTGAACAGCGGCCCCCACACCTTCGCCACAAGCTGATCGTGCGTCAGGATGCGGCCCGCGTTCGTCGCCAACTGGTACAGGAGCTTGTACTCGATCGGCGTCAGGTTGACCGGCTTGCCGTGCGCCGTCACCTGCCGCTGCTCGAAGTCGATCACCAGATCGCCCGCGCGGAAGAGGGGGTCGCTGTGCGTCTTGTCGCTCAGGTACGAGCGGCGCAGGTTCGCCTGGACGCGTGCCAGCAGCTCCTTGTTGCGGAACGGCTTGGTCAGGTAGTCGTCGGCGCCGACGCCCAGCCCACGCACGATGTCCTCTTCCTTGGCGCTGCCGGTGATCATGATGATCGGGACGGTTGTGAACTCGCGCAACTGCCCGCAGATGTCGAACCCGTTGCCGTCCGGCAGGTGAATGTCCAGCAGGATCACGTCCGGAACCTCGATGGCGGCGAGGTCGATGGCGTCACTGCCCTCCGAGGCGGTGATCACCTTGTAACCCATGATCTCAAGCTGCATCTTCAGGAAGCGCAGCATCCGCGCATCGTCCTCAACGACCAGCACCTTCGCGGTCGCCTGGTTGACGGGCCGGGGCGTCGTGCGTACATCCGTGCTGGCCTGGACCTGCGTGCTGATCGCGCTCTGGTCGCGCGGCTTGTAATCCGGGATCGCGACGCCGTTGGTTTCGACGGGCAGCACCATCTGCACCGTCGTGCCCTCACCGGGGCGCGACTCGGCCCAGATCTGCCCACCGTGCGCATGCAGCAGGCCGCGTGCGACGTACAGTTCCAGCGCCAGGTCCCGCACCGGCCCCGCGTTGCCGGACGTCACCTGATGCAGGCTGTCGAAGTCGCCGCCCAGGTAGTCCCGCGAAATGCCCGGCCCCCTGTCGCTGATGCTCAGCTTGATCTCCGAATCGATCAACTGGGCCGTGATTTGCACGTGCTTGTCGCGCGGGGAGAACTTCACGGCGTTGTCCAGCAGGCTGTAGATCACGCGCTCGATGCGCAGCGAGTCCACTTTGACCGGCGGCAGGTCGTCGGGGATGTCGACCTCGAAGCTGGCTTTTTCCGTCTGGGCGACGACCTTTTTAATAACGAGATCGACCAGCCGCTTGATGTCGGTGGGGCGGCGCTCCAGGTCCATCTCGCCCAGTTCCAGCTTGGACACCTCGCGCACGTTCTCCAACAACCGGATCGACTGCTTCAGGTTGTCGTTGATGTTCTCAAGGAACTCACGCCGCTCCACCTCGCCCCAGTAGTAATGCCCACTGAGCAAGGTGGCGACGTAGCCCTTGATCATGACGAGCGACTGCCGCAGTTCATTCGCCAGCAGGAAGATGTCCTTCGTACGCTGGCCGATCTTGGTCCACTCTGGCGTGGCGTCCCACGTGATGGCACCCCAACCCTGCGGCTCAGCTTCAGCCTCGCGCCGGAGTGGGAACAGGCGCATCTGCAAGTGCGCCGGGGCCGGCATCCGCAGGAAGATGTGCGTCACCGGCTTCTCATCGACCGCATCCACCGCGGAGAGCAATTCGTCGATGGTTTGCTGTGCGTTGCCGCTCAACCCCGCGATCTGGCGGAACAGGGCATCGTATGGCTTACCGACGACGTCCTGCCCGCGCACGTTGAACAGCTCTTCCGTGCGCGGATTGAGGTAAGCCACCTTGCCATCCGGCGCCACCAAAAAGAGCGCTTCGCTGATGCTGGACAGGATCGTTTCAATCACACCGGCATGACCATTATTCAACTCATCCAATAACTGAGCAGCAACCGTAGGTTCCATAGTCCCGACTCCGAGAACAACTGCAAGGCCACACGCGAAGCAAACATGCATCGAACGCAGGCCCGTGCAGATTTCTACCTTACAGGAGGGCTGCACGTCGGCAAGGTAACGTAAGGCCGGGCCATGTGCGCAACGCCTTCACGCGTGATTATAATGCAGGCTTGCCCGAACTTTTCTGAATTATTCCCTAAAAATTCGGCATCCTATATACCGAACTCTTACAGACAGACGAGCGAACTGTAGCCGCTACCTTGGTCCGGCTGGAATCCCTCTCAGGGGCGAATGCAACACTGTAAGTGGTTGATCGCGAGGTCCCCCACCTTACACATTACACCGGCCGAAAGCTAAACATTTTACAAGGGAGTCATCACTCGGGCGTTGGGCGGGTGGGGTAAGGGAACACGACGTAAACCGCTGCGCACCACGCCCCAGTGGCACAGGCCGTTCGCCCTGGCTACCTGGAAATTCATCCATATCATAACATAGATACCTATCAAAAACTGATAAAAAGGTATAAATAACTATGCCCAGGTGTTACGATTAGACCCTCGTTGGCCTGCGCGGGCAGCCGCATAACTGAAAGGGCATTGATAGGAAGTACCGCCGGTTTATAGTGGGTCCGTAAGGTTACGCACGTATACTAAGCTTGGGACTCGAGGTTTCCTCGGTCCACGCGGATCAACAGTGGGGACTTCACCTGGCCGGCCTCATCGCGGGATATGTTCTTGCGGTGGCAGCAAGCTACCGGCCAAACATCCTGTTTTGAGCGCCCCCACGCCAGACAACACCAGTCGGTTGAGCCGCACGGGCCGGTCGCCAAAGGCCGGTAATCGACTGCGCCGGAAAACACTGCGGCAGCGTTGCACGGTTTCCGTACTTCACTGGGAGTAACTGAACGATGACGATCGAAGAACAGATCAAGGACTATCTCGCGCGCTCCGTCCTGTTCACGGATGGCACCTATGAATATAGTGACGATGCCTCCTTCCTGGACGAGGGGATCGTGGACTCAGTAGCGGTCATGGAGCTGGCGCTTTTCGTCGAGGAGACCTTCGGCATCACCATCGACGATTCCGAGATCACGCCCGACAACTTTGATTCCGTCAGCAAGCTGGCGAACTACGTGCGCCGCAAGCAGGCCGTTCTCAATTAGCCTCCCGACCGGATGCGCCGGGGCCTGCTACGGGCGCCCGGCCAGAGAAGGGGGAAAGCCATGAACCTCGCTGACTATCTGCTGGAGCAGGTCAGCCCCGACAAGACGGCCCTGATCACCGAGACCGGGTCGCATACCTACGGCGAGGTGATCCGCGCGGCGGACGGCATGACGCGCCTGCTGCGCGACGAGGGCGTGCAGCCGGGCGAGCGCGTCGGCCTTTTTGCCGACAACTCGCTGTTCTGGGTCGCGGGTTACCTGGGCATCATCAAGGCGGGCGCGGTCGTGCTGCCGTTCTACCCGACGCTCGAGGCCGGGCAGTTCACGGATCTGATCGCGCTGACGGAGCCGCGCGTCTTCTGCGTGCAGGAGAAATACCTGCGCAAGTATGCCGACGGGTTCCCTCCCGACGCGACGATCATCGTGGAGTCGGCGGAGGTTGCACGGCGGCACGGGGACCGCTTCAAAATGATCGTACACCAGCCCGGCGACCCGGTGCCGAGCACACCGGTGGACGAGCGCCGCGACCTTGCAGCGTTGATGTTCACCTCCGGCTCGACGGGCACGCCGCGCGCCGTGATGGTGTCGCACCGCAACATCATGGCCAACACCGACTCGATCATCGAGTACCTGGAACTCGATGAGAACGAGCGGATCATGGTCGTGCTGCCGTTCTACTACTGCTTCGGCACGTCGCTGCTGCACACCCATTTCCGCGTGAACGGCTCGCTGGTGATCAATAACCGCTTCGCCTTCCCGCAGGTCGTGCTGGACCAGATGGAGGCCACCGGCTGCACCGGCATCGCCGGGGTGCCCAGCACCTACCAGATCCTGCTGCGCAACTCCACCTTCCCCAAACGCCGGTTCCCGGCGCTGAAGAAGATCCAGCAGGCGGGCGGCAAGCTGCCGAATCCGTTCATCCAGGAGCTGCGCGCCGCGCATCCCGACGCCGACTACTACTTAATGTATGGGCAGACAGAGGCGACCGCGCGACTGTCGTACCTGCCCCCGGCGCTGCAAGACGAGAAGCTCGGCTCGATCGGACGCGGCATCCCCGGCGTGACGCTCGAAGTGCTGGACGAAAACGGCGTCCCGGTGCCGCCCGGCGTGACGGGCGAGATCGTGGCGCGCGGCGACAACATCACGCTCGGCTACTGGAAGGACCCGGAGGCGACCGCGAAATCGTTTCGCGACGGCGCCCTGTGGACCGGCGACCTCGCCCAGGTGGACGAGGATGGCTTCATCTACGTGGTGGACCGCGCCAAGGACTTCCTGAAGCCGTCCGGCCACCGCGTGAGCAGCAAGCAGATCGAGAACCACATCGTCGAGTTACCGGACGTGGTCGAGGCTGCGGTCGTGGGCATGCCCGACGACCTGATGGGCGAGGCGGTCAAGGCGTTCGTCGTGCTGCGGCGCGGCTCGACCACCACCGTGGACGACATCCTGGCGCACTGCAAGCGCGTGATGGCGCCCTACATGGTGCCGAAGGAGATCGTCGTGCTGCACGCCCTGCCGAAGAACTCGTCCAGCAAGGTTGACAAGGCCGCGTTGAAGAACCCGGAGTTCGTCGCAACCCTGCGCCCGGTGATGACCAGCGTCGAAGGGTAGACTGGCCGTTTCGTTTTCAGCAGACGGCCCATAATTCAAACAGGTGAGTCCATGTGCGGAATCGTCGGAACCCTCAACCTCACACAGCAGCACGCCATCACCGAACAGGGTCTGCGCCAGATGCTGGCGTTGATCCGCCATCGCGGGCCGGATCAATTCGGCATCTACCGTGACGCGCAGATCGGGTTGGGCAGCGCCCGGCTCAGCATCATCGACCTGAGCACCGGCCAGCAGCCGATCAGCAACGAAGACGGCACGCTCTGGATCGTATTCAACGGCGAGATCTTCAACTACATCGAGCTGCGGCCGGAACTGGAAGCACGCGGCCACCGCTTCACCACCAGCAGCGATACCGAGGTGCTGCTGCACCTCTACGAGGAATACGGCCCGGACTGCCTGAACCGCCTCAACGGCCAGTTCGCCTTCGCGATCTGGAACGCCCGTGAGGGGTCGCTGTTCCTGGCCCGTGACCGGGTGGGCATCCGCCCCCTGTTCTACACTGTCGCCGACGGCGCGCTGATCTTTGGCTCTGAGATCAAAGCGATCCTGGCCGATCCGCGCGTCGAAGCCGAAATAGACCCGGTGGCACTCAACCAGGTGTTCACCTTCTGGAGTCCCCAACCACCGCGAACCATCTTCCAGAACATCCTGGAGGTGCCGCCGGGTCACTACTTAACCGCCCGCAACGGCGCGATCAACGTGACGCCCTACTGGCAGCTTCAGTTCCCGGAGCTGCCCGAAGGCGACGCGCGCCCCAAGGGGCCGCTCAGCCGCGCCGACGTGGACCGCGCGGTGGCGGAGTTCCGCGAGCTGTTGATCGACGCCACACAGATCCGGCTGCGCGCCGACGTGCCGGTGGGCGCGTACCTCAGCGGCGGGCTGGACTCGTCCACCACGGCGGCGATCATCCGCAACTACACGCCGAACCGGCTGGACACGTTCTCGATCGCCTTCAGCGATCCGCAGTTCGACGAAAGCGCGTTCCAGCGCACGATGGCCGAGTACCTGGGGACCGATCACCAGGTCATCCAGGTGACGTATGAGGATATCGGCTGCGTCTTCCCGGACGTGGTATGGCACGCCGAGACGCCGATGACGCGCACGGCCCCCGCGCCGATGTTCATGCTCTCCAAGCTCGTGCGCGACAGCAACTTCAAGGTCGTGCTGACCGGCGAGGGCGCCGACGAGTTCCTGGCGGGCTACGACATCTTCAAGGAGGCGAAGATCCGCCGCTTCTGGGCGCGGCAGCCGGAGTCCGAGCTGCGCCCGCTGCTGATCAAGCGCCTCTACGCGGACATCGCCAGCCTCGCGGAGGGCAGCGGCGCGTACCTAGCCGCCTTCTTCCGCCAGGGCATGGACGATACCGACGACTGGGCCTATTCCCATCACCTGCGCTGGCGCAACACCAGCCGCGCCAAACGCTTCTTCTCGCCGGAGATGCGCGAGCGCATCGCGGACGGCATCATCGGCGACGAAAGCGATTGGGCCGCGCTCGGCGTCCGCACGCCGCCGCAGTTCAAGCGGTGGGACCCGCTCACCCAGGCGCAGTACCTGGAGATCACGACCTTCCTCTCGCCCTATCTGCTCTCGACGCAGGGCGACCGCATGGGCATGGCGCACTCGATCGAAGGGCGCTACCCGTTCCTGGACTACCGCGTGATCGAGTACGCGAACCGCATCCCGCCGCAGTTGAAGATGCTCGGCCTCAACGAGAAATACCTGCTGCGCAAGGTCGCGCAGGAGTGGCTGCCGAGCACGATCTGGAAGCGGCTCAAGCGCCCCTACCGCGCGCCGATCCAGCGCAGCTTCTTCGGCGAGACGGCGCCCGACTACGTGCGCGAGCTGCTCTCGCCGGAGCAACTGGCGGCGACCGGGATGTTTAACCCGACCGCCATCGAGCAGATGGTCAAGAAGATCGACCGGGGCGTTAAGCTCGGCGAAACCGACGATATGGCGCTGGTTGGCGCCCTGTCCAGCCAACTCATCTACCAGCAGTTCATCCGCGATTTTAAGCTGCCCCCGCCGCTTTCCGAGACGGACGACGTCAAGGTTTGTGTGGGGCACGGGGTCACTCAAGGAGCGTAACATGACCTTTGGCGAACACGTCCTGAAGATCGATCCGGCTGCCGAGACGGAGCGCATTGTCCAGTTCCTGCGCGATCAGGTCGGCAAGGTGATGCGCCGCCGGGGCGCGGTGGTCGGCGTGAGCGGCGGCATCGACTCGTCGGTGTGCCTGGCGCTCGCAGCCCGCGCCTTCGGCCCGCAGCGCGTCGAGGCGATCATGATGCCCGAGAAGGACTCCGAAGCTGAGAGCGAGCGGCTGGGCCGCCTGCTGGCGGACGCGTTTGACGTCACCCCCACGCTCGAGGTCATCACCCCGGCGCTGGAGGGCTTCGGCTGCTACCGCCGCCGCGACGAGGCGATCGCGCGCGTCTTCCCGGAATACGACGCGGCCAAAGGTTACAAGGCCAAGATCGTGCTGCCTAACAACCTGCTGGAGGACAATACGCTCAACGTCTTCAAGCTGACGATCGTCACGCCGGAGGGCGAGGAGAAGACGCAGCGCCTGCCGCTCAAGGAGTACTTGCAGATCGTCGCCGCCTCGAACTTCAAGCAGCGCACGCGCATGGCGACGCTCTACTACCACGCCGAGATGCGCAACTACGCCGTGATCGGCACGGGCAACAAGAACGAGCACGAGCAGGGCTTCTTCGTCAAGTACGGCGACGGCGGCGCGGACGTCAAGCCGATCATCCACCTGTACAAAACGCAGGTCTACCAGTTGGCCGAGTACCTGGGCGTGCCGGAGGAGATCCGCCAGCGCCAGCCCACGACCGACACCTACAGCGCACACCAGTCGCAGGAGGAGTTCTTCTTCCGCCTGCCGTTCAAGACGATGGACCTGCTCTGGTACGCCCAGGAGAACAACGTCCCGGTGGCGGAGGTCGCGCAGGCCATGAACCTGACCGAGGTGCAGGTGCAGCGCGCCTTCGACGACTTCAAGCGCAAGCAGCGCACGACCGAGTACCTGCGCATGCATCCGATCGGGCTGGCGGACGTCGAGGTTGTGATCGAGCCTGAGGCCAAGCCCGACGCGGCACCGGCAGCCGAAGCGAAGGCCGACGAAGCACCGAAGGCCGAAACCCAGGCGGAGAAGGCCGCGACCGAGGCCACGCCGTCAAGCTGATCGATCCGCCGTGCCCGTACACGGGGGCGCCCCGGCTTCCGCCCGGCTGAGGCCGGGGCCGCCCATCCCAACGGTGGAGCACACCAGAGGCAGGAACGATGCTACAACAACTGTACCAGCGTCTACTGAGCAAGATCGCGATGGTCGCGCCCGGCGGGACGAGCGTGTGGCCCATGCTGCACCGCCTGCGCGGCGTGAAGATCGGGGACCACGTCTGGATCAGCCAGTACGTCTATATCGACGAGCTGCACCCGGAGGTGATCTCGATCGGCAACAACAGCTCCATCGGCCTGCGCACGTCGTTGATCACGCACTTCTACTGGGGGCCGCGCCGTTCCAGCGAGCACGCCGGCCCGATCGTCATCGAAGACGACGTCTTCATCGGCCCGCACTGCGTCATCCTGCCCGGCGTGAAGATCGGGCGGGGCGCTGTCATCAAGGCTGGCACAGTGGTCAGCCGCAACATCCCACCCGGCACCTTCTGGTCCACGCCCGCGCCCGAACCGCTGGCGAAGGTGGAGATCCCGCTCACCTGGCAGCACGAGTATGACGAGTTCATGAAGGGCCTGCGGCCGATCCGCAAATCGCGCCCCACGCCCCGGCCCGCCGAGCCGGTTACACAGCCGCCCGAACGATCCTGATAGCCGCCCTTCCCCGCCGCCTGACCGTCACGCGGGGAAGGGGCACCTTGCTTCCGCCGCCGGACACATCGCACGATGTCCCTCCGGTACGCCCACGCCGCAACGCCGTCCTGGTCGCGGTGCCATGCAGAACACCCGAATTACTCAGATTGATGTTTTAACAAACTGAAATTTAATTGAAACCGCACGGGCCTTTTGCTATGCTCAGCGCATAAGGCCACCGAGGGGGGAGCAAGCTACGATGACCAACCTTTGGAGCAGGAACCACCCACGCTATTTTTGGCTCGGCCAGTCCCACGCGCCAGACGAGGTCTGGCAACGCGCCATCGAGCGCGCCCTTCCGATCCTGGAGCTACCAACCGTCCCTTCCGACGCCGATGAACTGCTGGAGATGGTGCTGGGCGAAGCGCAGTTCGGCCCGGACCGCTACCGGCTCAGCTTCGCCAAGCGCGTCTACTACATCGTCAAGCCGCTGCTCCCACGCAGCTTCACGCGCCTGCTGCGGCAGCAGTACAGCCGCCCGACCCAGGAGACATTCAAGCTCGGCTGGCCCATCGAGGACCGCTACGTGCGCTTCCTGCTGGAGGTGCTGCGCCAGGTCATGCTCGAACAGGGCGTGTCGTCGCTCAGCTACCGGCATTTCTGGCCGGAGGGCCGCCGCTACGCGTTCGTGCTATCGCACGACGTCGAGTGGGCGAAGGGGCACGACTTCGTGCGGCAGGTCGCGGACCTGGTGGAAAGCAAGGGCTTCCGCTCCTGCTTCAACTTCATCCCGGAGCGCTACCCGCTCGACTACAGTCTGCTGGCCGAGTTACAGGAGCGCGGCTTCGAGGTCGGCGTGCACGGCCTGAAGCACGACGGCAAGCTGTTCACCTCGCGCGAGCAGTTCGAGCGCCGGGTCACCCGGATCAACGCCTACGTCAAGAAGTTCAACGCGGTGGGGTTTGCCGCCCCGCTCACGCACCGCAACCCGTACTGGATGCAGGCGCTCGACGTCGAGTGGGACCGCTCGTTCTTCGACACCGATCCGTACGAGCCGATGGTCGGCGGCGTCATGACGATCTGGCCGTTCTTCACCGGCAAGTTCGTCGAGCTGCCTTACACCATGATCCAGGACTACACCCTGACGTCCGTGCTCAACGAGACTACCCCCCGGCTTTGGATGGACAAGCTGGCGTTCATCGAGCAGCATGGCGGCATGGCGCTGCTCAACACGCATCCCGATTACCTGCTCGAAGATCGCGTGTGGGACGTCTTCGCGGAGTTCCTGACCACCATGCAAGGGCGGGACGGGTACTGGCACGCCCTCCCGCGTGAGGTGGCGGCGTGGTGGCAGGCCCGCGCACAGCCCGAAGCAACCGATGCGCGCGTCACGGACGGCACCGCCGAGATCGTCGGCGACCGCGTGGTGCTGGATGCGGCTGCCAGTGCCGGTACGCCAGCCGTCCGCGTCGCGCTGAAAAAACCGCCGGTCGTGGCGAACGCCGTGTAAGGCCACGATCCCCTGGTTTACCGAGGGCGCCGGTGATCGCTAACCGGCGCCCTGTCTTTCCCCATGTTCCGACTGCCCCCGCGCCTGAACGCATGCATGAATCCTCCGGCTTTTCCGGTGTAGTGTGAATTGAAAGGTTGCGTTCCCCCTCTGTTATCAGCGTGAAAGGTTGACTGGTTACCATGAGCATAGATGCGGTGACGGGAACGCCGGAGCGCAGCAAGCGCCTTCGGCCCCGAGACCGGATTGTTGCACCAGCCGCCAGATGGCACCTCACCGCTGCCTTCGCCCTCACAAGCGTGCCCTGATCGGTTACGGCAGCAGCATGGGCCGGACGCGGCTGGCAGCGTGTCATCCTACAGCCGGGGGCTGTCGTCACTGCGCTTCATCGCTCGTTCGACCGGCACGCAGGGCCGGGTGATTAATCGTCAAGTGTGCTGCAAGGGGGGATATCGTCCATCGCAGCACATGCCATAGTGGGAAGGGTGCAATGGAAAACCTCAAAGTGGGTGTGATCGGTAGTGGGTACTGGGGTCCGAACCTGATCCGAAACTTCGTCGAGCTACCCGGATCGGACGTCGTCGCAGTTGCAGACTTTGATCAAAACCGACTGGCCAGCATCAAAAGCCGCTATCCTGGCATCGAAACGACGACGCGCTATCAGGATTTCTTTGAGATGGACGTCGACGCGGTGGCCGTCGCCACGCCGCCTGAAACGCATTACGCGATCGCGCGGGACTGCCTCGAACATGGCAAGCACGTCCTGGTCGAGAAGCCGCTGACGCTCAAAAGCCGCGACGCCCGCGAACTGGTGGACCTGGCGAACCAGCGCGGCCTGACGCTGATGGTGGGCCACACGTTCGAGTACAACGCCGCCGTGCGTGAGATCAAGCGCATGGTGGACAGCGGCGAGCTGGGCGAGATCTACTACGTCGATGCCGTGCGCGTGAACCTCGGCCTGTTCCAGACCAACTCCAACGTGCTGTGGGACCTCGCGCCGCACGACGTCTCGATCCTGCGCTACATCCTGGGCATGGACCCGATCGCGGTGCGGGCCAGCGGCACCGACTGCATCATGAAGGGCAAGCACGACCTGGCCTACGTCTACCTCCAGTTCCCTAACAACGTCGTCGCGCACCTGCACATCAGTTGGCTGGACCCGCGCAAGGTCCGCCGCATCACGATCGTCGGCAGCCAGAAGATGGTCGTTTACGACGACATCGAGCCGCTGGAGAAGATCAAGATCTACGACAAGGGCGTTGACAAGCTGCCCTACACCAATTCCTTCGGTGACTTCCAGCTAAGCTACCGCTATGGCGACGTCGTCGCGCCGCACATTCGCTTCACCGAGCCGCTCCGCCTGGAATGCCAGGACTTCGTGGACGCCTGCCGGAACGGGACGGAGCCTGTCGCCAGCGGGTGGGATGGCATGAAGGTCGTCGAGGTGTTGGAGGTCGCAGAGCGCGCCCTCGAGTCGGGCTGCACCGAGGCCATCGGCGAATCGCTGGAGTCGCAGCTCGAAACGCAGCCGTAGGCGTCCTGGCGCCCGCAATTGTCCGCCAGCCGCGCCGTGCGGCTGGCACCCTGTAACTGTTTTCTATCACTCGCCGGAGCACCCGCGAGCAGGTAACCAAGGAGCTAACCGTGAACGTTCCGTTCGTCGATCTGCAATCCCTTCACCGTCCGATTCACGACGAGTTGAGCCAGGCCGTGCTCAGCGTGCTGGAGCGCGGCAACTTCATCCTGGGCAACGACGTGGATCAACTGGAGGAAGAGTTCGCAGCGTATTGTGGGGTGAAGTATGGAGCGGGTGTGAGCAGCGGCCTGGCAGCCATCGAGCTGGCCTTGCGCGCGCTGGGCGTCGGCGTCGGTGACGAAGTCCTGGTACCGGCGCATACCTTCACCGCCAGCGCCGCCGCCGTCACCTTCGCGGGCGCGCGCCCGGTCTTCGTCGATGCCAACCTGGATACCTACAACATCGATGTGGATAAGCTGAAGGCCGCCATCACGCCGCGCACGAAGGCCATCATCCCGGTCCACCTCTACGGGCTGCCCGCCGACATGGACCCGATCATGCGGCTGGCCGAGCAGCATAACCTCGTCGTCGTGGAGGACGCCTCGCAGGCCCACGGCGCGACCTACAACGGGCGCCGCGTCGGGTCGTTCGGCCACGCCGCCGCGTTCAGCTTCTACCCCACCAAGAACCTCGGCGCGGCGGGTGACGCGGGCATCGTCGTCACCAACGACGAGCGCGTGGCCGAGACGATTAAGGCCCTGCGCAACTGCGGCCAGACCGAAAAGAACCTGCACATGCTGGAGCCGTTTAACCAC
>CAZGLU010000015.1:16233-16576 GCA_964526095.1 uncultured Anaerolineaceae bacterium
CCGCACCTGGACGAATGGAACGAGGCCCGCCGTCGCAACGCCGCCCTGTACAATTCGCTGCTGGCGGATAGCGGCGTGGTGACGCCGGGCGACACCCCGGAGGGCCAGCACGTTTACCACCTCTACGTGATCCGTTCGCCGCACCGCGACGCCCTGGCGGCGCACCTCAAGCAGCACGGCATCGCCACCGCAATCCACTACCCGCTGCCGGTGCATCTACAGCCCTTCTACCGGGCGCAGGGCCACGAAGAAGGCGAATTCCCGGCGGCGGAGCTGCTGGTCAGCGAGATCCTGTCGCTGCCGATGTTCCCGGACATGACGCGCGAGCAGATCGAGTACGTCG
>CAZGLU010000016.1:0-16417 GCA_964526095.1 uncultured Anaerolineaceae bacterium
CGAGGCCGGTCATCGCCTGACCAGCCAGCGCCGGCTGCTGATCGAGCTGCTTCAGGCGCAGGGCGGCTTTCTGGACGCCGAGGAGTTGCTCCGGTTGGCGCGTCTGCGCGGGGAAACGCTCAGCCTGGCGACCGTCTACCGGACGCTGGCCCTGTTCAAGCAGTTGGGGCTGGTGGAAGGGCGCATCGTCGGCGAGGGGAGCCGCGAGCAGTACCGCCTGCGCTCGCAGCGCCAGCAGTATTCGCTGATCTGCCGTCGCTGCGGCACGATCGTTTCCGTCGAGCCGGACATCGTGGACGACTTCCGGCAGCAGGTGACCGAAGAACTGCACGTGACAGTGCTCACCGCGCACACCTGTTTCGTGGGCTACTGCGCGGCATGCAGCGCGGTCCTCGCCGCCAGCGAATAACCCCACTGCGGACAGCAACAGGCCCCTCGACGAGGGGCCTGCTCGTTACCCGAAGGGACAACCCGGCTACTGCCCGAAAACCCGGTACGAGATCCAGATCGTCTGGTCCTGCCGGTTCTCGATGCGCATGACCGCCGGGTTGCCCTCGGCGGTGATCATACCGAGCACCACGCCTGGCTGGACCTGGTTCGAGCCGATGCCCACGGTGTTGTTGATCGTCGCGGGACTCAGATCGCCCGGCCCTGCCATCTCATACGGGACGGAGAGCACGCCCATCCGCGCGCCGTTCTCCATCGCGATATTGTAGCCGTCCCAGGTGAAGTCCACCGTGCCGCCGTACAGGTCCGACTGCGTCCCGGCGTTGAGCTGGACGTTGCTCTGTGTCGCCAGCGCGGGCACAGTCGATTGGATCTGCACCGTGTAGGTATTGTTCGTTTCGTTGGACTCAGCCACCTCATTGTTCAGGTCCGCGGTGACAGTAAGCTGGGCCGTACCCGTGCTGCCTGGCGTGTTCGTCACGAGTGTACTCGTCATCTGGACCGTGGTGGCCTGACCGCTCGCCAGCCCCTCGATGAACGAGGTGATGTTCTGGGCCGGTTCAAACGCCATGCCGACCGCGAAGCGCCCCGCCGCGCCGCCGCCCACGTTACGGACGGTCACCGTCGCGGTAAAGGGCTGCCCGGAGGCCGGTTGCGCGGGATCCAGCGTGACGCCCTCGATCAGCAGGTCCGGCTGCCCACCCTGCGCGGGCGGCAGCGTCACCGCCACGGTGGGCGTCGGCAGAGGCTCGATCACCGAGACGGTGCTGAGGTCCCCGGTGATGTTGGTGAACTCGGCATTGACCCAGCCGAGGCCGCCCTGGTAGTTGATCAGCAGCCAGCTATAGTCCGCCAGCGCGCCGAGGATCTCCAGGACGTCGCCCTGGCGCACCTCACCGATCCGCTCGAAGGTGAAGTCCGACCCGGCCCGCACGTTGAGCGCGGTGGCGGTCACGACGGCATACGCGCCCTCACCCGCAACCGCCGGCGGCGTGGCCTCGGCGCCCGCCGGTGGCCCCGGCACGACGACCGGCTCCCCCCCGACCTCCGGCGCAAGCTGCCCGTTGACGTAGCGCGCCAGCACGGTCGAGCCGCCGCCATCCGTCAGCCGGTAGATCTGCGCGACGTGGATCAGGTCGCCGTTCTCAAAACCGCCGGGCGTGAAGGTGCCCTGTACGAGGTTGCGCGGCGGCCCGGACGTCAGCCCGGCCAACAGGTCGTCCGGCTCCGGACCCTGGCTCGCGATCACCGCGCGCAGCAGCCACACGGCGTCGTACATCGCCACGCCGATCGGGCCGGGCACCTCACCGAAGGCGAGCGTGTAGTCCTGCAAGAAGATGCGCGAGGCGCGGCTCGGATAGGCGTAGGACCAGGACGTGACGCCGATCACGCCGCCCGCCAGGTCGTCCGGCAGCGTATCGGCACGGGCCGCCTCCTCGGCCAGCCGGTAGGCATACTGCCCCGTCCAGCCCGCGTCACGAAGCTGGCGCAGCACGCTGACCGCGTACCGGTCCGGCCCCCACACAACGACCGCCTCCGGGTTGATGTCGCTCAGCTCGATGATGGCCTCGTCGTCCGGGATCTGAAGCTGGGCCTCCGGCTCGACGTCGAACTGCCGCAGGAACGCCTGGAAGCTCACCAGCGGCTCGGTAGACTCAATATCGCCCTGCACCAGCACGAACGACTCGATGCCCTCCTCCTCCAGCAGGTACGACGCCAGCGCCTCGCTGTAGACCGGCTCCGGCGCGCGCAGGCGGAACAACTGGCCCGCCAGGTCGCCGTTCATCAAGGCGTTTTCGGTCGCCGCCGTGAGGATCGGCAGCCGCGTATCGGCCAGGGCCGCCACCGTCGTTTCGTCAAACCGGGCGTTGACGTTCGGCCCCAGGATCGCGATCACGTCCTGCCCCGCCAGGTCTTCGACCGCTTCTTCGAGCGTATTCAGCGCCACCAAGGCGGCCGGTGGCATGACCAGCTCCAGACGGTAGACAGTGCCATCCGGCGCGGTGATGCCGCCAGCGGCGTTGATCTGGCTGATCGCCAGCCGGGCGCCGTTTGCCCCATCGTCACCGGCCTCACCGAGGTACCCCACCCGCAGGACCGCATCGTCCTGGGTCGTGGGAGCCGCCAGGGCCAGCGGCGCGGTGAGCAAAGCGATCAAAGCAGCCGCGATCACCAGGCTCAGGCCAAGCCGCTGGCGGCCAAAAACCTTCCCCCTCAATCTTTTCGTGCGTTCCATTCAAGTCCTCCTCAGGCTGCCGGTTTGCTCAAATAAGCGTTCCTTCATTGTAGTTGAAACGCTAGGATGGTGCATGGGAATCGTGTCATAGACGGATTATATAAAACCTTCACGCCCATTGTATACCGGAACCGCCGCGTGCGCCGCATGGGCGTAGGGAGAGCCTTACAATTTTCAACTGGCGCGCTTGTGGAAACGAGCGTTCGATGCCAGAATTCGCACAAACGCTGGGGAGCACGGGAAACGGCTGAGCATATTGACGGCTTTGGATCGATCCAGCCGGAGGAGCAGGGTTGGAGCAGGAAGGACCCGAACCTATGAAGTACCATCGTCGAGTGCTGCATCACCTGATCGTACGCGCCCTCCAGCGTAACACCTTCACCGCCGGGGAGTCGATCCGGGTGGTCGTGCGCGGGCGCAAAGTGATCCTTCAGGGCACCGTCAGCCATCCCGACCTGATCCCCGAAGCGGTCGCGACGGTGGAGGCCGTCGCGCCGTTCCTCCACGTCTACAGCCAGTTGCGCGTCAGCAGCGATAACCCCGTCCCGGCGTGAGCGCGCCGGGCGGGCGGGGTGTGCAGGCGACGGGCAGACGTCCGGCGTTGCTATTTTTCGCTGGCGGGCCAGGGACCTGCCGCGACCTCGTCGGCGGGCGCGCCCTCACCCTTTTGCGTTTCCGGCCCGGCGTCTAACTGAGCGCGGGCCACTTCGATCTGGTAGAACACGACCATTACGAAAAGGACCGCGATGATGCCCGTCAGGTCGAAGTTGATATCGCGCGACACCAGACCTTCGGCCTGGTCCGTGGCGTACTTGAAGATCAGCGCCACGCCGACGTTCATGAAGATCTTCCCGGCCACCATCGGGATGACGATCTTGCGCCACGAATACTTGATCATCGCCAGCGGCACGATCACCGCGAGGTCGGGGATCGGCACGGCGGACACCAGCCACAGGAGGAACGGGATCGCGTGGGGGCGGCGCTCGATGCTGGCGCGCGTCCAGCGGAACAGGGCGCTGTTTTCGAGGTCCTCGACGCGGGCGACGATGGAATGCGCCACCGCGTAGGAGGCCGCCTCGCCCAGCCCGGCCCCTACGCCCGTCGCGACGCCGAGGGCAACCACCCCCAGGATCGATTCACTGAAGGCGACGAGCGGGATCATCGGCAGGTTATACGGTATCTGGATCACCAGCGTCATGTTCGAGAACAGGCCGATCAGGAACATGCCCGGCAGGCCGTAATCGGCCAGAACGTCCATCCAGCGATTCACCCGGCCCTCGATCGGATCGAAGACGTCATGCGAGGCCAGCCAGCCCAGCAGGGCCAGGAGGGCGAGCGTGATGAGGATGTACTTGATCCCGATGCGATGGCGCCGCAGTTTGGCTAGCAATAGACCGCCTTCCATTCAGGGTTGCGGAGCAACCAACGCGTCCACCACTTGAAGAAGTGGTACAGCATACTATACGTGAAGCGGCCCCATGTGACGCGCGGAACCGGCAGCCGGGCGGCGTCGGCGCGGTCGGCGGCGACCAGCGCGTTCAACTGCGCGATCAGGTCCGGGTTGCTGCTGAAGACGTTCAACTCCTTCTGCGTCAGCCCTTCCAGCTCGATCATATTGAACGAGCCGAAGCTGGCCCAGCGATTATCGACCACGATCAGCTTGGCGTGCGTCATGCCCCCACCACCCCGGTAGCCGTACACCGCCACGTTGGGATGCGCCAGCCGCCGCAGCAGCTTGCGGACCCAGATGCGGTACAGCAGTTTGTTGCTGCGTCCGGGCAGGATCACCGTCACGGCCACGCCGCGCTCGGCGGCCTCCCGCAGCGCGCGCTCGACCCGGTCGCCCAGCAGGTAGGGCGACTCGATCGCGATCGTGTGCTGCGCGCGGCCGATCATGTCCAGCACCTCCTCGAAGATCGAGTACCGCCCGGCGCACTGGTTCAGCACGAAATCGCCCCCCGCGCGGCGCCGGGTCAGCGGGATCGTCGCGCCGTCCCACGTCGAAATGAAGTCCCGCGTCAGGTCCGCGACCAGCGGCCCCTCGATCTGCACCATGAAGTCGTGCCAGGTGTAGTTGTGGTCCGAGACGTTGATGCCGCCCACGAACGCGACCCGATCATCGATCACGACCATCTTCTTGTGGTTGCGGTACAACACGTATTGCAGCAGGCGGCCCGGCGGCGCCGTGCGCTTGACGGCAACGCCCTGCGCGCGCAGCCGGTCGAACAGGGCCAGCGTATGCGCCCGTTCCTGCGCTACCGCGCCCCGGCGGTGCAGCAGCACCGGGTAGACGTCGCTGAGGACCACGTCCGAATACCCGTCCACCATGAGACGCACGTCCAGACCGGCAGCGGCCCGCGCGGCGAGCAGCGCCGCGAACGCCTCCCCGCTGGCGTCCCCCTCGTACGTCATGAACTGGGCGTAAACGCTGTGGCGGGCTTCCGCCAGCGCGGCGTGCAGGGCGTCCATGAACGCCGCCGCGCCGACATGCACCTGAAAGCGGTTCCGGGGCGCGCCGTCAGCCCGGCCCACCACCTGCGCCTCAACTTGCGCCACCGAAGACATGCCGGGCTATTCCCTCGTCTCAACAGGGCGGCAAGCCGCCGCCACAGGCACCAGCCGGGCTTACGGGCACGACGCGCTTTGACCAGGCGATCCGGTTGACGCTGAGACCTCACCCCTCGCCAATCAAGTGGGGAGGGGAAAAGGCGCACCCGGATTCAACTGTCAAAGGGCATCACACCCGCCCCGATCCGTTATACGCCCTCACGGGCGTGATACATATGGGTTCTCCGCGATCCACCAGCGCCAGGGCATGCTCAGCCACGGCTCGTGGACGTGCCGCCCCAGCCCGATGCGCGGGCCGACGCGCACCTTTTCGTCCGGCACGCGCGGCGCAGCCTCGATCCACAGCCCGCCGCGCGGATCGGTCAGGTCCAGGCCGTTCTCCGCCGGGCCGACGCCGAGCGCCAGCGCGAGCCGCCCCGGCCCGCTGGTCCACTCACGCGGCGGGCGTCCGGGCCGGTTGGCAGCCATGACTTCGTGCCCCTCCAGCGGCTCGATGGCGCGGATCAGCACTGCCGCCGGGTGGTCCTCCGGCTCGCAGACGGCGTTGAGCAGCCAGTACATGCCGTAGGTCAGGTAGACGTAGGCATGCCCCGGCGGCCCGTACATGATCACGTTGCGCGGCGTGCGCCGCTCGCGCCCGTGGGAGGCCCGGTCGTTCAGGCCCCGGTACGCCTCGGCCTCCACGATCATGCCGCTAAGACGCACCCCGTCAAGCTGGCGGACCAACGTCGCACCCAGCAGCTCCCGCGCGACCGTGGTCGCCGGTTGTCGGTAGAAGTCCCGGTCCAGGATCGCCAACGTCGTCCCTCGCTCATCACACTGCGCCCCCCGCACCGCTAGCGGGGCGCCGGGTACCGGCCGATGTCCTCCCGGTACTGCATGCCGTCGAACTCCAGGCAGGCGACGGCCTCATACGCCTTCTGCGACGCGGCGGCGAGATCCGCCCCAAGCGCCGTCACGTCCAGCACGCGCCCGCCCGTCGTCACCAGCGACCCGTCCGCCTCAAGGCGCGTGCCTGCATGGAACAGCAACACGTCCTCCGGCAGTGCGCACGGCTGCCGGATCGGCAGGCCGGGATCGTTGCGCTCCGGGTAGCCCTCAGTGGCGAGCACGACCGCCACCGCCGCCTGTTCGGACCAACGCAGGTCCAGCGCGGCCAGCGTGCCGTCGATGCAGGCGTCCAGCACGTCGAGCAAGTCCGTTTCGAGCAGGGGCAGCACGACCTGCGCGCCCGGATCCCCAAAACGGGCGTTCAGCTCCAGCGCCTTCGGCCCGTCGGCCGTCACCACCACGCCGACCGACAGCACACCGGCGAAGCAGCAGCCGTCGACTTGCAGCCCGTCCAACACCGGCACCAGGATCTCCTGCTGGACGCGCTGCACCAGCGCCGGGGACGCCGTCGGGGCGGGCGCGTGGGACCCCATGCCCCCGGTGTTCGGCCCGATGCCGCTCGTGCGCAGGCGCTTGTAGTCGCGCACGACCGGCATCATCCGCACGCTGCGCCCATCGGAGAACGCCATGAACGTCAGCTCATCCCCGGCGAGGCGCTCCTCGATCACCACGCAGCGACCGGCCCCCGCCAGCGCATCCCGTTCGAGCAGCGAGCGCAGGATGCCCTCGGCGTCCGTCTCGCCCTGCGGCAAAAAGACGCCCTTGCCGCGTGCCAGCCCGTCGGCCTTGATCACGATGCGGTCCACGCGATGCGTCAGCAAGAACTCGCGAGCCTGCTCCAGCGTGGTGACCACCTCGTAGTACGGGGTCGGCACGCCGCAGCGCTTCATCAGGCCCTTGGCGTAGCTCTTAGACGTCTCGATCAGGGCGGCCTGGCGGCGCGGCCCGAAGATCCGCAGCCCGGCCGCCTCGAACTGGTCCACCAGGCCGCTGGCGAGCGGCTCCTCCGGCCCGACGACGGTCAGATCCACGCCCTCGGCCTCGGCGAATTCGATCAGGCTGACGACGTCCGTGGCGTCGATGGGCACGTTACGGGCGAACGCCGCCGTCCCGGCGTTGCCGGGCGCGACGCTGATCTGCCCGACGCGCGGCGACTGCGCCAGCTTCCAGGCCAGCGCGTGCTCCCGGCCACCGCCGCCCACTACGAGCACGTGCAGCATGGTCCTTGCCCTCCCCTGACCTGCTATCATCCCTCGTCAGGACGCCAGCGGTACAGGATATAGGCCGCTTCTTCCTCCGGCCCGCCGCGCCAGATCTCGTCCAGATGCTCCGCGACGAACGCATCCCAGGCGGCCCAGTCTTCGGGGGTGTAATCCTGGTCACGGTCGATCTCGAACCGGCGGCCGCTCTCGAACACCAGCAGCGCGTCGGCCCCCTCAGCCTGCCACACCGCCGCGATGTCCGCCGGGTCGCCTGACCCGATCGTGCGGCGCGCGTGATACCACAAGTCTAGCATCCAATCGGGCTGGCAGTTCACCCGGTCCTCGTCGCAGTACAGCGCGCGCGGCTCCCACAGGAACCACACGTCGGTGCCCGGCTCCAGGTCGTTCACGCGCGTCCAGGCGACGTTGGTCCAGCCGAGGACGTGGTCCAGGTACGCGGCGCGGTAGTCGTCGCGCCCGGAGAAATAGACGTGCAGGCCGCTGGTCACGAACTCCCGCCCGTTGTGGATCAGCGTGAAGACCAGCACCAGCACGACCATCGCGCGCAGCACGAACGCCACATCGAACGGCTTGGGGGGCAGGCGGTCCAGCCCGTCCAACGCCAGCCCGCCGAGCACGGCCAGCAACGGCAGCATGTAGAACACCAGCCGCGACTGGATGTTATAGAACGAGCCGAACGCCGCCGAGACCATCCACGCCGCGACGATCACACCGCAGACGAGCAGCACGCGGCGGGCGAGGCCGCGCGCGTCCTCCCCCAGGCGGCCCCATCCCAGCGCCAGCAGCGGCACCAGGAACATGAACATCGGCCCGATGTCGGCCTGGTACAGCACGCCGCCCTCCACGCCGAAGACCGTCGCCATGAACGGCAGCAGGGGGATGTGCCACGCGCGCCCGGTGGGGACCAGGCCCGTGCCGGGGGCAACATACCACGTTTGGTGGACCTCGTCCAGCCCAATCGACGGGAAGAAGAAGGGGTACACCGGGTTGTGGTACCAGATCGTATTGCGCACCAGCCACGGCAGCAGCACCAGCGCCGCCACGCCGCCGTACAGCGCCGCCCGCGCCAGCAGCGGACGCACGCCGTCGCGCCAACTGAGCCACACGATCAGCACGCCGAAACCGGCCACGAGCCAGATCGCGGTGTACTTGACCCCCATCGACCAACCGGCCAGGGCGCCCAACAGGGCGAGGTCGTACAGGCCCGCCCGCGATCCCCGCCGCGTGACCCAGGCTTCTGTCACGGCCAACATCACCGCCGCCAGCCCCATCAGCATCAAATCCACATACGCTTCGTACAATTCCAGCCAGACGGTGTAGGCGACCACCAGCATCGCGGCGGCCAGCCAGCCCGCCGCGCGCCCGGCATGTCGCGCGGTGAAGCCGCCCGTCAGCAACAGCATGCAGACGCCCATCACCCAATGCAGGGATGCGCTGGCGGTCAGCCGCCCGGTGAGCGCCACCTGCGCCGTGTAGAGCGTCTCGACCAACTGCGGGAAGCCGAGGAAATGGCTGCCCGTGACGCGGTAGAAGCGCCCGTGCTCGACGTAGCGCAGCGGGCCGGTCAGGTGGTAGGTCAGGGTATCCCACTGCGTCGGCGGCAGGACGGACAGGATCAGCGCCATGCCGACCAGCGCTACGACGATCCCGGCCACCACCCGCGCCCAGCCGCGCGGCGGCAGCCCACCCCGCACGACGCGGGCCGCATCGCCGGACCAGCCGCGCAGGTCGGGCAGGGTCAGAACCGCGACGAGCAGCAGGACCGCGCCCACGCTGAGGGCGTGCAGGACCACGAACCCGACCGCCAGCAGCGGCAGCGACAGGGCCGCCAGCCCGACGAGGCACTCGGCGGCGACGCGCTCCACGCGGCCCCACATGGCGAAGTCGAAGCGGCGCAGCAGGCGGCGGCCCAGCCCGCCCGCGATGACGGTGAAGAGGCCGGTCACAGCCAGGTCGAGCACAGCGCCGCCCAGCGCGCCCGCCAGCGCAGCGTCAAACGGCTTGTGAACCCAGTAGTACAGACCCAGGGTGAGCAGCGTCCAGATGAGGGCGACCGCCGCCACCCCAATCGTTCGAGTTGGTGTCCTGTGCATCCCGATCATCCGGTTGTAACAGAGAACGCGAGGATCGTGGCGGGCAGCGCGTCATGGCCCTCCGCCAACCGCAGGAACCCCAGGCGCCCCCTATCCGATGGCGTCCGCGAAACGCAGGGCTGTGAGGATCCGCTTCTGCGCCGGGTAGCTGGCGGGCAGGAAGTCTCTGCCGGTCAACATCTCGCACACACGCTGGTAGTGCTGGCTGATGGTGACGATCATATCCTCCGTGAGGGGCGGCAACACGTCCTCATCCTGATACCCCTGCGCCTGATACCACAGCCGCACAAATTCCTTGTCGAAGTTTTCCGGCTCCCGGCCCTCCTCGAACAGCTCATCGTAGGTGTCCGCGCGCCACAGGCGGCTGCTGTCCGGCGTGTGCAGCTCGTCGATCAGCACCAGGTCGCCGTTGAGGTCCAGGCCGAACTCATACTTGCTGTCCACCAGGATCAGGTCCGAGAGGATGCAAAGCTGCTGCCCGCGCGCGAACAGGTGACGCGCCCGGTCCTGGATGCGCGTCCAGAGCGACGGCTCGATGCCCAGCGCGTAGATCTCGTCCTCGGTGAGCGGATGATCGTGCGCGCGGCCAAACGTCTTGGCGGACGCGGTGACGATCGGCTCCGGAAGCTCCTGGTTCTTGCGCATCCCGTCCGGGAACTGCACGCCGTAGATCGTGCGCTCGCCCTGCTCGTACCGGCGCCACAGGCTCGCGGGCGTCACGCCGCTGAGGAAGGCACGCACCACCACCGCGATCGGCAGCGGGTTGGCGGTCAGCGCGATCATGGTGTTCGGGTCCACCACGTCGATCAGGTGGTTGGGCACGATGTCGGCCGTCTGCTCGAACCACCACAGCGTCAACTGGTTCAGCACCTGCCCTTTGTAAGGGACCACCCCAACGTACTGGTTGTATACCATGAAGCGGTCCGTGCTGATCACCACCCGCCGCCCATCCTGAAGCACGAAGTTATCGCGGGCCTGCCCGCGCTCGCCGCTAAGGCCGGGCAGCTCGATACTCTCCAATGCGTGCGGGATGGCAGCCCGTATCTGGCCGGGGGTTAGCATCTTGGCGACTTCCTCTCATCTTTCCAGTATTCCGGCGTGCGCAGTGCGGCAGGCCAGGCGCTCACGTCATACACACCCGGATATGATAATGCGGAACGCAGCCTGTGGGAAATCAGCCTGCCGCCCGCTGGCCGGTCCAAAAAAGCGCACCCCCTACGGTGCGCTTGCGGTCCGCCTACCTGCGGGCCGTCTGCGATCACACCACACAAAAAGACGCGCCCTACGCAGATGTTAAGGACGCGCCTTTGGGAGCAGCAACCGGCGCCGCGCGGCGCGGAGGTTACTTGTACTGGCCGGAACTGAAGACGTGTACGTACGGCGTCGCGTAGCCGCCGTCCATGCTCCACTGGTAGACCCAATGCGCGTCGGTGATGCTCATGTTCACGCAGCCGTGGCTGTGGCGGTAGCCGAAGCCGTCATGCCAGTAGGTGCCGTGCAGCGAGATCTCGTTGTCGTAATACATCACCCACGGGACGTTTTCGAGCGAGTAAAAGTCCGTCTGCCCTTCCGCCCCGCTCATGTGCCCGTTGACCTGCCGCGCCCAGACGGTGAACGTGCCCTCGTTGGTGGGCCACTCCGGCAGGCCGGACGAGATCAGCGTGGCAAAGACGGGCGTATCCTCCTCGTAGGCGACGAGCACCTGCTCGAACAGGTCGACCGCGAACCAGCGCCCCTTGACCTGCGGCGGGCGATCCACCAGCAGCACGCGCGCCACCTGCGTCTGCCGCACCCACGCATCCGGCCCGACGAGGTACCATTCCCAGTCGCCCACCTGCGCGGACGCGAAGATGTTCACGCGCCTGTACCGTTCCAGGATGGGCCGCGACTCGTCACCGGGCGCGCCGGGCGACGGGCTGGGATAGGTCGGCAGCAGAATCCAGGCCATCGTGTACGGGAGCGGCTCGTCCAGGTAAACCCCGGTGAAGCTGCTCGGCCGGGCCACGGCAAGCTGGCTGGCGGGCATCCACTGGCCGTCGTTGATCTGCACCCAATCGCCTTCGGTGCTGGTCACCGTGACGTAGGTGAAGCCCTCGTCGATCTGGCCGATGGGGTTGCCGTTCGGCGCATCGTAGATCGTCGCTGCCCCGAGGATCTTACGGAACGCGAAGCGCAGCAACTCGTCCTCGTTCACGGGCACCTGGCGCACGTTCGGCTCAGGATGCAGCAGCATCTCGTCCAGCAGCATCTGATACTCGACGCTCGGCAGGCCGGCCATGCAGCCGGGGCCAAACGGGTTCTGCAAACACGCGGCGCGATCCGGCCCCGCCGCCTGGACGTGTGAAGCGCCGGGCGCCCACGTCAGGCTGGACAGGAGCAGGATTAGCACGAACAGGCTCCAACGTCGCACCGTTACCCTCCTCTAGTTCCGTCCGAATAAACGATCATCCCGGTAACCATCTTACCTCGCCCACATTATAGCGAACGCGGCCTCCCGCCGGTAACCGCGCGGGCCACGTTCCCCCTGCGCCCCGCTGACGCGCTACGCCTGCGCCTCACGGGCCGCCAACCGGCACACGAACACCGAGAGGCGCTGCGCCAACTCGTCGCACAGCGCGCGGACCCTCGTGATCTGTTCCTCCAGCGTTTCGCCCAAGTCGTCCGGATCCAGCAGCGACCAGTGCAGGCTGTGCCGGTAGCTCAGTTCGTCGGGCAGGCGCGGCTCGTGCACGCGGTCGCAGACGGTGATCAGGTAGTCGAACGACCGGACCGGCAGATCAAGGTAGGACTTGGACGTAAGGCCCTCGGCAGAGACGCCGTAGGCCGCCAGACCTTCCAGCACGAGTTGGGGAAACTGCCCCGCAGTGATCCCGGCGCTGTACGGGATCAGCGCGTCAGGCGCCAGCGCGCGGGCCAACGCCTCCGCCACGAGCGACCGCGTGGCGTTCTGGCGGCACAGGAACAGCACGCTCACGCGCTCCTTCAGCGCGGGATACGGCGGTGTCCCACCCAGTCCCTGCTGCCGCCACCATGTCGCCAGGAGCTGCGGAGCCTCGAAGTTCAGGCTGAAGTAGCGCCGCCGCGCGTCCCCGATGCTCTGGTGGGAGCGGATCAAACCGGCCTCGGTCAGCACGCTCAGATGATGCGACAGCAGGTTCTGGCTGAGGCCGGTCTGGTTCATCAACTCGGAGTTGCTCTGGTCGCTGGTCATCAGCAGTTCAAACAACTGGAGGCGGTTCGGGTCTGCGAGGGCTTTCAGGATGTCGACCACCCGGTCGCGGGATAGCGATGCCATGATGTTAAACTCACCTGCGCTGTGACGGTTCTACGACCCCGTAACGATACCGCATCTCAGCGCTTCCGGCATATCACAGTCTCGCTGCGGGCGCCGCTGGGGTCGATCGTGCCGCGCACCGGCTCGAAGTGCGCCGCGATGTAGTCCAGCACAGCGCCCCGCGCGTCACGCGCGCTGGCCGTGTCCAGCCCGGCGCCTTCGCTCAGGATGTAGTCGAAGACGAGTATCCCGCCGGGCCGGAGCCGGTCGTGCAGGTGCTGTGCGACGGGCAGCGGGCGCGGCAGGTGCTCGAAGACGGTCATGCAGAAGATCGCGTCGTAGGTCTCGTCCAGCGGCGCGTCGTCCGCCGGGTCGATGGCAACGGTGCGGATGTGGCGCGTGTCCCGGAACTTCCAGCGTGTGAAGTGGAACATCAGCGCGGGGATGTCGGCGCAGGTGATGCTCAGGTCGCGGTGCGCATAGTACCGCGTGAGGCTGGTGGCGATCGGCGCGAAGCCGCAGCCGTACTCGCATACCTTGCCGCCGACCGGGATAAAACCCACGTAGGGCGCCGCAGCAAGCGGGTTCAGCGCGAGCTTGAACTGGTTGAAGAACAGCAGGTAGATCGTGCGCGCGTCGTGCCACGCCGCGAGGTGATCGGCACCGCCCGCCCCATCCGGCACGGCCACGCTCTGAAAGCGCTGGCGGTAGAGGTCGTACAGGTAGTAGAACTCGTGCGGCCCGGCCAGCGGACGATTCCCCAGCTCGCCGGTCCAGTACGCGCGGAACTCGTCAAACCAGTCCAGCTTCAGGTTGGCGTAGATCAGCCGCCGCCACCAGTCCCGCCGCACAAGCTGCGCCGTGAAGTAGAGCCGCGCCCGGCTCCGCAGGCGCCCGGCACGCCCCAACCCATCCCCGCTGCGCGCCGCCGGGTCATAGGCGGACGGCTGCTCGGCCTGCCGGGCCAGCAGCGCGGCGACGTCGAGGCGCACATCATCGAACTTGTTCATGGTGGGACCGTCCTCCGGCACGTCAAGGGGAACCAGGGCGAGGGAAACGCCACGCGGCGCTAGTCCAGCGAGCGCGCGACCTGCTCGATCACCCAGCGCAGGTTCGCGTTGTGCACGGCCTCCCGCGCCGCCTCGTAGGCCGCCCCGGCCTGTTCGTCATGCCCGGCCTCCTGCGCATCCCGCGCGGCGACGAGCCACGCCAGCGCGCGGTCATCCGGCGACCCGGCGTCGGTGCGCAGCTCGTGGCGGTTCTCCTCAAGGATCTGGAGCAGGGTCTGGATCGCCTCCGCGCTCTCCTGTGGCTCGCTCAGCCCGGCGTGCGACCGCGCGATCAGCGCGTAGATGAACGCGACGTCCCTCAACTCCGCGTTGTCGCTCAGGTCGAGCAGCGCAAGCGACTGCTGGGCGGCCTGCAGCGTCGCGCGGCGCCGTTCCAGCTCGTCCAGCGTGTCGCGCAGATCCTCGGAGGCGCGGCGGGCCATGTTCTCGTAGAGCGTCACGCGCTGGTAATACTCCGCCGCACGCTCCAACTCCCCGGCGGCGCGGTAGGTGTCCGCGATGGCTTGCAGGGTCGCGCTGATGCGCTCGTCGCTGCGCGGCGCGTGCCCGTTCTCGATCTCCAGCGCCTCGTTCAGCGCCTTGATGGCGTGGTCCATCCGGCCACTCTCGCGGTAGAGCTTGCCGAGCGTGCGCAGCGTGTCGGCATAGGCGACGGGTTGCAGGCGCCGGTCCATATAGACCAGCACCTCATGGTGCCGGGCGATGGCCTGCGCCAGATCGCCGCGCGCCTCGTTGGTCTGCGCGAGCAGTTGCAGCGTCTGGACCAGCCGCGCATTGGCCTGCTGCGGCTGCGCCTTCTCGGCGTCGAAGGCGCGGCGCAGGGCGTCCAGCGCGTCGTCGTAGCGCCCGGCGGCGTGCAGCACCTGCCCCAAGGCGCGCCAGGTCGCCGCCGCCTCGACCGTGCCGGGCACGTGCAGCTTCAGCGCCTCGCGGTACGCCTTCTCCGCCTCCGGGTAATGCTCCTGGACGCGGTGCGCCTCCGCGATGGAGTGGTAGGTCAGCGCGATCTGCAACGGGGAGCGGTCCGGCAGGTCGCGCGACAACTCAAGCGCCTCGGACCACATGGCGCGCGCCTCGTCGTACCGCTGCTGCCGGGCGTAGGCGCGGCCCAGGCTGCGCAGCGTGCTGACGCGCTCATCGGGCGCCTCAGCGGCGGGCTGGCGCTCCAGCGCCGCCTGATAACACTGGATCGCCGGGCCGATGCGCTCGGCCTCGCGGTGCACGTCGCCCAGCTCGCGCAGCACGACCCCGACCGCGCGCTCGTCCCCGATCTCACGCGTCAACTCAAGCGTCTGCTCGTAAAGCTGCACTGCGCTCTGATCGCCCATCGCCCCCGTGACGCGCGCCAGCAGGTGCAGCGTGTCGCGCATCTGGCGCGGCGCCTCGGCCCGCTCCAAAATATTGAGCGCCCGGCGGTAGGCGCGCGCCGCCTCCGGAAGCTGCCCCTGCGCCTCGTGCGTCTCGCCCAGCGAGCGCAGGACGTCCGCCGTATGCAGCGGATTGACGTCCTCGACGTCGCGCAGCACGACGAGCGCCTCCTCGTAGCCATCGACCGCCTCGGCGTAGCGGTTCTGCCCGCCGAGGGTGTGCGCCAGCGCCGTCAGCACGCGGGCCGCCACGTCGGGATGGGCCGCCCGATCCAGCAGGTCCGCCGCCGCGCGCAGGCTCTCGATCGCCTCCGTGGGGCGCCCCAGGCCAAGCTGCACCTGCCCGATCATCTCCAGGATCAGCGCGCGGCGCGTGTCGTCCGGCTCCACCGCGACCGCCCGCTCCAGGTGTGCGAGCGCCTCCTGCGGCTCGTTCAGGTCCCGGTAGCCCTGGCCGGACAGCGCCTCCGCGAGCGCGTACGTCTCCGGCTCGGCGCGAACCGCCTCATTCAGCAGCGGCTCGACCGTCAGGATGGCCTCCTCGACCTGGCCGAGCGCCATGAACGCCTCACCCAGGTCACGGCGCGCGGCCCACGCCGCTGGCGTGCCGGGGAAATGCGCCTCGGCCACCTGCACGCCGTCCTGCGCCAGTGCTAATGCCAGCGTCGGGCGTCCGTCGGCCAGCAGCGAGCGTGCAGCCAGCCCCAGGACCAGCACACGCAGCGCCGGGCGCGGATCGTGCAGGGCTTCGTCGGCGCGCGCGGTCAGAACCTCCAGCCATTCTTGCAACGACTGGCCCGCCCGGATCGGGCGCTCCATCGCCTGCTGCGTCCGGGCGCGGACGACGTACGCATAGCCAAGCTGCGCGAGGTCCGGGCGCGGCTGCCGCGCGAGGTGGTCCAGGATCTCCTGCGCCACGTCCAACGCGGCCTGCATCCGGCCCTGCTCCATCAGCCCGCGATGCAGCGCCAACTGCGTGATCAACGTCCCCGTCGGATCCGCCGTGGGGTCCTTGTGCGTCAGGGCGCGGCGGTAGTTCGCCACGGCGCGGTCGATGCTGCCCGCCATGCGGTACGTGTCGCCCAGGTGGTGCAGCGCCACGCCGATGCGCCCTTCGTCGCGGACCGCCATCGCCTGCGCGGCGTCCACCTCGCGCTCGAAGGCGGCCTGCGCGCCCGCGTAGTCCCCCAGCCGCCACAGGGCGCGGCCCAGGGTGCGGGCGGCGTCGGCCACGTCCTCGGTTGCCTT
>CAZGLU010000017.1:0-2800 GCA_964526095.1 uncultured Anaerolineaceae bacterium
CCACCGACTCGTCCTCCGCGAAATCCCCGAAGAGCGGCCCCTCCGGGCTGGCCGCCAGCACCAAGGCCATATCCGGGTCGCTGGTCAGGCCGCCGCCGCTGCTGAGCACGAAGGACTGCTCCGTCAGCGTCTCCTCGACGAACCCGGTGACCGACACGGGCTGCCCCTCGTACGCCCCGAAGTCGTCGATGATGTTGCCGACATCCAGCGGCTGCGCGCCGGGCACGGCGCCGCTCAGCCCGACCGCGCCGCCCGCCTGCCCAACCTGGGCTTGCAGCGAACCCTGATCATAGTAGCGGCGGATCGACGTGATCTGCCCGTCCTGCACGGTGTAGATCCCGACGAGCGGCACGGTCACGCCCTGGTACGTCGCCAGCGCCTCGTTGTCTGCGCCCTCGCGCACGGTCAGTTGGTACTCCACCACCACGGTATCATCCGCGACGACGAACATGGTCGGCACCACCTGCCAGGCGTCCGGCGGCTGTCCGAAAAAGGTGTCGTGCTGCTCTAGCACGGCGTCACGTCCCTGGCCGGGTTGCAGGGTTGACTGATCGATGTATTGCACGTCCCGTGCCAACAGGTCCGGGTTGCGTTCCTCAAGGAACTGCTGCACCACTGCCAGCGCCTCGGAGCCAGGATCGCCCTTGACCGTCACGCCATCCTGCGCCACCACCATCCCGGCGGTTGCTGGCAGGGCCAGCCGCCGCGCCCCCACGGCAACCATCAGCTTCTTCATCGGTCGTGCTCCTCCCTATACTGTGCTGTCGCAGCGGCACGGAGTTCGGGCGTGCCTCCTGGCGCTGCCCGGCGGCTGAGCGCCGCCCTACTTTCAGTATAGGGGGCGTGCCGCTCGGCGCATGAGGCAAGCGGGGGGAACCGGCTTAGGAAAAAAGTGCGTTCGGGGGTAGGTCACGTGGCGCATGGGGCCTGCGCGGGCATGGAACGGCCCCGGCGGTGGGGAAGGGCCGGGGCCGGATCAGAGGCTGTAGGGCGTTGGGCAGGCGATCCTGAGCCGGACCTCGCTCACGCCCGGACGGCCTCCATATCCCAATCGCACAGGATCTTCGCCAGCAGCGCCGCCCGCCGGGGCAGTGAGGACATAACGACCTGCTCGTGCGCGGCGTGCAGCCCGATGCCGCCCGCCCCCAGGCCGTCGAGGGTTGGGACGCCCATCGCGGCGGTGAAGTTCCCGTCGCTCGCGCCGCCGCTGCCGTCCTCGCCCAGCAACAGCCCGATCGAGCGCCCGATCGCCTGCGCCTGCCCGAAGACCCGGATCATCTGCGCATCGCGCTCCATCGGCCCACGATCGATGCCGCCCTCCACGGTAACCCCCGCGCCCGGCAGTACCGGCTGCAACGCGCGCACGGCGCGGTCCACGCGCTCGGCCTCAGACGCCTTCAGGAAGCGCACGTCCACCTCTAATGTGGCCTCCGGCGGGATCACGTTCGTGGCGATGCCACCGTGCATCACGGTCACGGCGACCGACGTCCCGTTCCGCAGGTCGTTCAGCGCGTGCAGGGCCAGCGCCTGATGCGCCGCCTCGATCACGGCGTTAACCCCGGCCTCCGGCGCGTTGCCCGCGTGGGACGCGCGCCCGGTGGTCCGCACGGTATAGCGCGCGATGCCCTTGCGCCACGTCTTGAGTCCCTCGCCTTCGGCGGCAGGCTCCATCACCAGCACCAGCCCGCAGCGCGCGGCCAGCTCGCAGATCGTCGTGCGCGACGAGATGCTGCCCGTTTCCTCGTCGCCGTTGAACAGCAGCCAGATCGGGCGGTGCGGCAGCGCGCCGCGATCGATCAGCCCGCGCACCGCCTCCAGCGCGATCACGACGCCGCCCTTCATGTCCAACACGCCGGGGCCGAACATCAGGTCGCCGTCACGGCGCAGCGGCATGGTCGCCAGCGTGCCGATCGGCCAGACCGTATCCAGGTGGCACAGTATCATGATCGGCTCGCCCGGCGCGTCGCCATTCCAGACCGCCAGCCGCACATCCCCGACCGTCTCCTGCGGGTAGGTAACGACCTCGGCCCCTAGCTCCCGGCACAGCCCCGCCACATACTCGCCCAGCCGGTCCACATGCTCCTTGCTGGCGGTCGGCGTCTCAAACAACACCAGCCGTTCCAGCCGCTCCAACATGGCCTCGCGGCGTCCCTCGAAGAACTCAACCCATTCGGACATCAGACTCACCTTGTTACGCGGTTTGTTGCGCGGTTACACGCCCCACAGCGGGCACACCAGTTTCAACCGGCCCCATTCTACCGCCCCCCGGACGTGTGTCCTTTGTGCAACAGGGACCAAGCCCGCCGCGCCACGCCACGCCGGTGCCCCGCGCACCCCCGCGTCGAAGCGGATCGCCCGCGCGATTGGGGCAACCTGCACAACGGACCACCGGGCCGCCGGGCTGGCCGCCCACGCATACGCGTCAGCCTGACTGGTCCGCCGGGTCAAAATCGAGCGCGATCGAATTGATGCAGTAGCGCAGCCCCGTCGTTTCACGCGGGCCGTCGTCAAACAGGTGCCCCAGGTGCGAGCCACAGCGCGCGCAGACCACCTCAGTGCGGCGCATGCCGTGGCTGAGGTCCTCGCGCAGCTCCACGCTGCCTTCCTCGATCACGTCCCAAAAGCTCGGCCAGCCTGAGCCGGACTCGAACTTCGTCTCGGAGGTGAACAGCGGCTGCCCGCAGGCCCCGCAGCGGTAGATCCCATCCGCCTTGTTGTGCACATACTTCCCCGTGAACGGGCGTTCCGTCGCCGCCTGCCGCAGCACGGTGGCCCTTTCGCCGAAGCGGGCGAGCGCTGA
>CAZGLU010000017.1:2810-16344 GCA_964526095.1 uncultured Anaerolineaceae bacterium
TATCCTACACTCTTTCCCTACACGACGCTCTTCCGATCTCGCCACTCCGCTTCCGACTTGTGGATCTTCTCAACCATTCCGTTCCCACTCCTGTCCTACGTTCCTCCGGTGCGATAGCCGTTCCGAATCAGAATATAGCGGAACCCGGCCAGCAGGGCACACCGCGCAGCCGCCGGTGCGTCAGGCAGGCGCGGGTATCGCTCCGCCGGAAAACATGCTATCTTAGCCGCCGGGTTGAGGTCCGAACGACACACGTGCGTTAAGGAGGCCGCATCCGATGATCCAGCCACAAGTCCCTTGCGGGTTGCTGATCGCCGCGCTCCTGGCGGGGGCGCTCGGCTTCATGTTCCTCGGCGTGACGACGGTGACCACCACCGAAACCGCGCCCATCGTGGAGGTCACGCCCGTCGCGCCGCCTACCCCCGCCGCCAGGGGGCTGTCGTGCGCGGACTTTCCGCAGACCTGCGTGCCGCTGGCCGGCGGCCCGTGGGCGGCGTTGGAGGCGCCGGAGACGCGCGTCCTCGACGCGGCGAGCGAAGCTGCGCCGGGCGTCGTGCGCGGGATCACGGCGGAGGGGCGCCCGTTCCTGGGCCACCCGGAGGCGCCGGTGCAGCTCCTGCTGTTCGAGGATTTCCTGTGCGGGCACTGCACGGCCTACCAGCGCCAGGACGTGCCGCGCATCATTCAGGACTTCGTCCTGGCGGGCGACGCGCGGCTGGAGGTCGCCTACCTGACGTTCATGGACCGCGAGAGGTCGGTGGCGCGGGCGCTGGCGACGATCTGCGCGGGCGAGGAGGGCGCGCTCTGGGAGGCGATGGAGACGCTGTACGGCGAGAGCTTCGTCTCGACCGGCTCCGGCTCGGAGTTGAGCCGCATCACGGCGGCGCTCGACGCGATCGGGCTGGACGGCCGGGCCGTCGCGCGGTGTGTCGAGGATGGCCGCTACCGAACGCTGCTGGACGGGTACGCGTCCCAGGCGACCGACCTGGGCCTGACCGGCGTGCCTGCGCTATACTGGCGCGCGCCGGGCGGCACGTGGGAGCGCATGGATCGCGCGCCTGAAAGCGTGGCGGCGTTGGTGGCCGGGACCGCTGGCTGAGCGCCGCCCTACCCCGGACGTGCTATGATCTGGCTGCCGGGGGTGGTGTTGGCCCCCGACAGGTCCATGCGGGCAGTTGCGCCTGCATCACGTATAAAGGAAGCCTGATACAGTATGACGAGTTCCGTTCAGTCCAACGGGCGCATCCCGATGGACTATCACATGCACACGCATCACAGTTGCGACGCGCGCGCCAGCATGGCCGACATGGCCCGCGCCGCGCTCGCACGCGGTATTCATGAGATCGCCTTCACCGAACACTTCGACCCCAAGCCGCAGGACCCCTGCGCCGGTTTCTACAACCCGGAACGGTACTTTGCGGAGTTGGAGGCGGCGCGGCAGGAGTTCGAGCCGCAGGGCATGACGCTCCGCGCCGGGGTCGAGGTGGGCGAGATGCACCTGTACGCCGACGAGATCCAGCCCGTGCTGGACGCGTGGCCCTACGACTACGTGCTGGGCAGCCTGCACTGGGTTGCGGACGACAGCGTATTTGACAAGCACTACTTCCAGGCACACACCGCGCAGGAAACCGCCGAGCAGTACTTCACCGAGCTGCTGCGGTTGGTGCAGCATGGCGGCTTCGACGTGCTCTCCCACGCCGACGTCATCAAGCGCACGTGTTACGACGTCTACCGGCGCTTCGACATCGCGGAATGGGAGGACCTTGTGCGCCCGGTGTGGCGCGCCTGCGTCGACAACGGCATCGGGATCGAGATCAACACGGCCGCGCTGCGGCTCCCCGTCGCACAGGCGCATCCGTCGCTCCCCGCGCTGATCTGGTACCGCGAGATGGGCGGCGAGATCCTCACGCTCGGCAGCGACAGCCACCGCCCGGAGCGCATCGGCTACAAGCTGGACGTCGCGCTCGAGATGGCGCGCGAGGCGGGGTTCAAGCGCGTGTGCACCTTCGAAGGGCGGCGGATCGCGCGGTGGATCGAAATCTAGCGCAAGCGAAGTCGCGCCGGTGCGTGAGTTGCATGATAATAGCATTCCGGCAAACACCCGTCCGGTCTTCGCCTCGCGCAGTGCAGTGTGACCGGCACGGGACGTGAGTAAAGGATTTAAGTGCCATGCGCTACTGCCCGAATTGCAGCCAGCCGAACCTGGAAGGCGAGATCTACTGCCAGGCGTGCGGCATGGCACTCGAACCGGTGCCGTTGACGACACGCGTCCTTGACGAGTATGGCTCGCACAGCGGCACGGACCGCCTCGGTCCCGAGGGGGTGATCCTGCTGATGGTGGAGGACGAGGACGAGCCGATCGTCGTCCAGGTGCAGCACGAGGTGATCCTGGGCCGCATCACGGACCAGTCGGAGGGCGCGGCCTTCATCAACCTGACGCCGTACGGTGCGATGGACCGGGGCGTTTCCCGCCAGCACGCCCGCCTGCTGCGTGAGGACGACGCGCTCTACCTGCTCGACCTGCGCTCGACCAACGGCACGCTGCTCAACGGCGAGCTGCTGCCGACCTCCGTCGAATGGCGCGTGCGCGACGGCGACGAGATCACGCTCGGCCGCCTGAAGGTCACGATCTACTTCAAGCTGGACTGAGCGCAGACGCCCGCGCCGCACACCGCTGATCGGCGTTCGGTCCACGCCTGCCCCACGCCCGCGCGACGGTCGCCTTGCCTCGCGGTACAATGATCGCACAGTGTTGATCGCACAGTGTTCCAACCCACACGCTGCATGAAGGAGTTCTGCATGTCCCACCGCTTGAGCCGCTGGCTCGTGCTGCCGATCGTGCTGGCCCTCCTGGGCGGGCTGCTGCCCTCCGCCCATGCGCAGGAGGAAGGCCAGCGTTTCGAGGACGCCGCCCTGGGCATCGCCTTCGACCTGCCCGCCGGGTGGGAGGTCGAGGTCCGCGACGACGAGCTGATCGCCGCGACGCGCCCCGACCTGGACGCCGTGCTGACCGGCGAGCAGCCACAGGGGCTGGTGCTGCGCGTGGTGTCGGGCACCTTCAACCAGCTTGGCGTCAACGACGCGGCGCAGTTGCCCGACCTGGTCGCGCGGCTGGCCGTCGGGGCGGAGGCGCCCCCATCCCCGGAGCCAGTCCAGCTTGCCAGCGGCACAGGCTACCAGGTGCAGTACGCGCTGCCGAACGACGGGCTGACGACCCGCGTCGCGCTGCTGGCGGTGGCCGGGGGGCGCGTGGCGATCGTGCGCGGGCTGGCGCCCACCGCCGCGTGGGAGGGCGGCGCCGGTAGCACCTTCGACACGCTGCTGAGTTCGATGGCGTTCTTCGCGCCCGAACGCGGCGAGGCGGCGCTCCAGGCGGTCAACGCGGACGATGGCGGCATGCTGTGGCAGTACCAGCCCACGCCGGAGGAAGCCGGGAACCTCCGCGCCGGGGGCATCACCTACGACACCTTCGGCGTCGTGTACATGGCCGCCGGACCGGCGGGCGTCCTGGCGCTGCGGATGGACGGCGGCACGCCGATCAGCGTGATGGGGCCGTGGATCGACGCCGACTACACCGACGTCTCGATCGCGCCGGATACGCGCCTGGTCCTCGCCAACGCCGCCGCCGAAACCACGCAGGCGCTTGTCGTGGTGGACCGCGCCGGGAACTACGGGCACGGCTGGGGCGTGCGCGGTGATGGGGACGGCCAGTTCGCGCCCGGCATGCCGCGCACGGTCGCGGTCACCAGGGCCGGTGACGTGTGGACCGTCTCCGAAGGCCACGCCTCGGGCGTGCCGAACCGGCTCTACAAATTCGACCTGTTCGGTAACTTATTGCTCTCCGTGGACCTGGCGACGATCGATCCGGCGCTGTCGGGCGTGCGCATCGACGCCAACCCGAACACCGGCGCGCTCTACCTCGTCGGCGCGTCGGGCAGGCTGACCGTGCTGGACACGAACGGCCAGCCCCTCGCCCGCGATCTGGCCGAAGGCGTGTTGCAGGGCGTGACCGTGGCTGACCTCGCGGTGGCGCCAAGCGGCAACCTCCTGGTGGCGCTCGCCGCGCCCGGCCTTGATGGGCGGGGCTTCGTGGAGTTGAACACGGCAGGCCACCTGCTCGACCTGTTCGGCGTGCCCTACGACGCCGCGCGCGGCGGCCCGTTCGGGCCGGGCGAGTACCTGCACCCCGCCGGACTGGCCGTCACCGGCGAGGGGATGCCGCTGTGGAGCGAGACACACCCGGAAACGGGCTACACGCAGGTTCAGGCGTTCACCTTCGTGGGCGACGGTCGGGTGTCGGTCGGTGCGGCTCCGTCCGGCGCGGACCCGGCAGCCGAGGCCAACACGCCCGCTGGCGGCCCGATCGCGCCCGGTGCGCCGGTGCGCGGCACGCTCAACAACAACACCCCGGTCCACGAATGGACCTTCGAGGGGCAGGCGGGCCAGCGCATCAGCATCACCATGATCGACGCGAGCGGCGAGGGCCAGCTTGACCCGGTGATCAACCTGATCGACCCGCACGGGCGCGCGATCGCCAGCAACGACGACGCCGGGGCGAACATCGTCAACGGCATGTCGCCCCGCGACGCGCACCTGGAGTTCGCGCTGCCGACGACCGGGACCTACACCATCGAAGCGACGCGCTTCGGCGGGCGCGGCGAGTACGAGCTGACGCTGCGCGTGCTGGAGTAGTCGGGGCCGGGCGCGGCGCGTCACACGAGCAGGTTGGCGCGGATCGCGTCGATCTCCGCCTCGGTCAGCCCGACCGGGCCGCGCAGGTAGGCGTCCACCGTGCCGTACGTCGCCTCGATGTGGGCGAAGGCGAGTTCGATCAGCTCCCGGCGTGCCGAGAACAGCGGGTACAGGTGCTCGGGCTTGAGGCCAAGCGAGGTGCGGGAGCCATACATCGCGGTGAGGCCCGCCAACATCCGTTCCGCCGCGCGATTGGTAAGCGTGTAGTCCGCCATGATCGTCTCGCGCGGCACGCCGCAGATGTACAGCAGCAGCGCGGCAGTGATGCCGGTGCGGTCCTTGCCGCCCGTGCAGTGGAACACCAGCGGCAGGTTCGCGGGGTCCGCCACCAGGCGCAGGACGTTGCCCAGCACGGGGGCGCCGCGATCGATGATCGAGGTGCGGTACAGTTGCTTGAACAGATCGTCCAGACGCCGCCGCATGAACAGCACCCGCCCCCGCCCGATCGGGTCGCGGGCGAAGACCGGCAGGTGGTGGTATTCGATCCCCTCCGGCACGCGGTCGGGCCTGCGCTGCACCTCGGCATAGCTGCGCAGGTCGCAGAACAGCCGGATGCCCAACGCCTGGAGCAGCGCGCAGTCCGCGTCCGTCAGCCCGGCAAGCTCGTCGGCGCGGTAGACCTTGCCCCACGCGACCCGGCGTCCGTCGGTCGTGGTGTAGCCGCCCAGGTCGCGGAAGTTCTGCGGCCCCTCAAGGGGGAGGGTGCGTTCGGCGGCGGGGATCACGCGCCCGTCGTCCAGCTCGATCTCGAAGAAGTAGCGGCGCAACGGCTCGTGCGCCAACGCGGCGACGTAATGGCCATCGGCGGGGGTCAGGGGGCAGCGGTCTCCCAGCGCGTCCGGGTCAAACCCGGCACGCAAGGCGACCGGGCGCAGGTCCGGTGCGGCGGTGACGGCCCACCCCGTCGGGGTGCGGCGCACCTCCACCGGCTCGCCGTCCCCCATCTCGAACCAGTATTCAAAGGGCGCAGGCTTGTAGTTGGCGTGCCACCAGAGCAGCGCCGCTGCCGCGCCGAGCGGCAACGCCAGGGCAGCGGCGATGATCAAGAGTGCGGGCATCAGGGGTACTCCTCGATCCGTGATGGGTAGGTCGCCCAGGAGGGGCAGACGACACACCAGGCCCCTCCCCGCCCTAGTCTACCGCACCGCCCGCCGGAGGCCAGCCGGCCCGCACGGCATGGGGAGGGCCTGCGATCCTTGGTAATATCTAGGCAAAGCGATACGACGATACCGATTTGCCGCAAATGCGGCGTGACGCTATGCTAAAGGTGCGCCGGTCTCGGGCGCGCCGTGCAGCACCCGCGCGGGTGGACCAGCAGCGGACGAGGAACCTATGAGCGACCTTTCCGGCAATCAAATCGGACAATATGAGTTGCTTGAGGTGATCGGCAAGGGCGGCATGGCGACCGTGTACCGCGCCTACCAGCCCTCGATGCACCGCGAGGTGGCGATCAAGATCATCGCGCCGGGGCTGGCGACCGATGCGGAGTTCATGGCCCGCTTCGAGCGCGAGGCGCAGATCATCGCCCGGCTGCAGCACCCGCACATCCTGCCCGTGTACGACTTCGGGCGCGAGGAGGGCAACGCCTACCTCGTCATGCGGCTGATGGAGGGCGGCCACCTCGGCCAGGAGTTGGAGGGCGGCCCGCTGCCCACCGAGCGCGTCGTGGCGCTGACGACCCAGATCGCCGCCGCGCTGGATTACGCGCACCGGCGCGGGATCGTGCACCGCGACCTGAAGCCGACGAACATCCTGCTGGACGACCTCGGCAACGCCTACCTGACCGACTTCGGCATCGCCAAAATGGTCGCCGGTACGGCCACAACCGGCCTGACCGCGCCGGGCGCCGTGATGGGCACGCCCACCTACATGGCCCCGGAGCAGTGGCGCGCGCAGCCCGTCGATGGCCGCACGGACGTATACTCCCTGGGCGTGATCGTCTACCAGATGCTGCTGGGGCAGACGCCCTTCTCCGCCGAGACGCCGCACGGCCTGATGTACCAGCATCTCGACATGGAGCCGCCCGCCCCGCACACGATCCAGCCTGACGCGCCGCGCAGCATCGAGCCGGTGATCGCCAAAGTGCTGGCGAAGGACCCGGAGGACCGCTACGCCTCGGCGGGGGCGTTCGCTGAGGCGCTGAGTTCCGCGCTGAACGCGCCGGATCGCCTGCCCGAACAGACCGACTTTGAGGCGCGTCAGGCAGCGCTCGACGCGGTGGCCGCAGCCGAAGCGGCGGCGCCCCCCACCGACGAGGCCCCTACACTCGATCAGGATTCCTACGACCGCATGTTGGCCGACGAGGTCGAGGACGAGTTGATGGCAGGCGCGGCGACCGACGAGGCGCTGGAGCTTCAGCCCACGATCCCGCCGACGGGCGAGCAGCCCGTCTCCACCAGCGCGCCGACGTTGGAGGTGCCGCCCGTCTACACCCCGCCGCCGCCGTACCAGCCGCCGATCTACCAGCCTGGGCCGGAGGCGGCCCAACCCTACGGCCCGGAGCCGCCCTACACCGAGGCGGCCCCTCAACGCCCCACGATCGACCGGGGGCTGCTGCTGGCCGGGGTGGCCGGTGCGGGCGTGATCCTGATCGCGCTGCTCGTCCTGCTGGCGAGCCTGCTTTCCGGCGGGGACGATGGGCGCAGCGCCGGGCCGACGGTCGCGCCGGGGCCGACGATCACGCCCACCGTCGAGTTCCGCCCCGTCGCCTCGATCCAGGCGCCGGTCAGCAACCCGTCGGTGATGTTGGGTGACACGGTCACGATCGAGTTCAGCGTGCAGGCCAACCGCAACCCGATCACGCGGGTAGAGCTGCGCCGGTTCAACCGCGTGCTCGATTCGCAGGACGTCAACAACCAGAACACCTACGAGGGGACGTTCAACTACACGCCGGACAGCACCGGGCAGCACACCGTCGAGGTCGTGCCCTGGAGCAACGGCATTCGCGGCGACTCCGACAGCATCACGATTGGCGTGCGCTAGCGCCTGCGCCGCACCCCCAGCACCTTCGCGCCGCCCTCACCTTGACGGGGGCGGCGTTTTTCGTGCGCGGGCCTAGCGGCGCGTGTACGTGATCTCGCCTTCGACCAGCCGGATCACGTTGCCGTCCGGGTCGTGGAAAGCGGCGGTTGCCCGCCCGGCGAGCGTGGTCGGCTCCAGCAGGCAGGGCACGTCGGCACAGATCAACTGGTCCGCGATCGCCTCCAGGCCGGTGACGCTGAGGGCCACCTGTCCGGCGCCGGGGCGCGGGAGCCAGTCGCCCGCCGCATCCCCCGTGCAGACGTACAGCCCGATCAGGCCCCGGCCCGTATCCAGCAGCGTGACGACCAGCCCCTGGCCCGTGTCCACCTCGCCCACCATGCGGAAGCCGAGCAGCCCCCGGTAGAAGTCGAGCGCGCGGGCGAGGTCCGTCGTGGCGAGCGCGACGTGGTCCAGGCCGCGGATGTGCGGCTCGGAGGGGGGCGCGGCGGGTCGCACGCGGTCCGTCACCTGCCGGACGCGCAGCGGGGCGGCGCGGGGCGGGGGCGCATCGGCGAAGATCGGCGCCGCCGCCCGGTTCGGGTCGTTCAGGTAGCGGGCCAGCCGTTTGATCAAGCGTTGCGCGGTCTTCGGCTCGCCCGGCACATAAGGGTAGATCGGCAGGTCGGGGTGCAGGCCCAGTATCTCCCGGATCTCGTCCGACGAGAGGGCTTCCGGCTCGTTCTGCCGCCCCGCCGCGAGGATGACGTGCGCGCGGGGGTGCAGCTCTTGCAGGCGGCGTAGTGACGCCACGATCGTCTTCGGCGCCAGGATCTTCACCGCGTCGATGATCGGTACGTAACCGTCACAGTTCAGCAGGCCCGCGCCGGGCGCCATCTCGTTGCTCAGCGCCTGGACGTAGACCGGCTGCGGCGCGACACCCGTCAGCTTGACGAAACACGGCGCCCCGGCCCGGTAGCGGGTCGGGGCATCGGGGCCTGCCAGCGCAGCGACCGCCTTCATGAAGTCCTGCGTCTGCACCGGCGAAAGCTGGTCCTCCCGCTCGTGCGGCAGGCTGATCCGTACCTGATCGGGACGAAAAAAGCCGAACACGGCGATCTTCAGCATGGCGCGGCAATCCCCCTCGCTCGCGTGTGACATGCGACGCGCGGTACAAACCGGGGCGAGTGCAGGCTCGCCCCAGGCTCATTCTACACGATCCCCGCACCGGGGAACACAGACCCCGGCGGCGGGCTAGAGGCTGATCATGTGCCCTTCCAGGCCCTCCGCAGCCTCCATCAGCGCCTCGGAGAGCGTCGGGTGCGCGTGGACGTTCTTCGCCACCTCGTAGGCCGTCAGCTCCCACTTCTGCGCGAGCGTCAGCTCCGGCAGCAGTTCGGTCACGTCCGGGCCGATCATCGCGGCGCCCAGCAGTTCACCGTACTTCTTGTCCCCGATCAGCTTCACGAAGCCCACGCCCTCACCCAGGCCGAGCGCCTTGCCGTTGGCCTGGAAGGGGAATTTCGCCACCACCACGTCAAACCCGGCCTCGCGCGCCTGCTCCTCGGTATAACCGAAGCTGGCGACCTGCGGCTGGCAGTACACGGCACGCGGCATCATGCGGTAGTCGAGCGTCGTCGTCTCCACGCCCGCGATGTTCTCCGCGGCGATGATGCCCTGCGCGCTGCCCACGTGCGCCAGCATCAGCTTGCCCGTCACGTCACCGATGGCCCACACGCCCTCGACGCTGGTCGCCATGCGCTCGTCCACCTGGATCGCGCGCGGCTTCTCGCTCAGTTCCAGGCCCTCGATGTTCTCCAGCCCGTAGCCCTCCAGGCGCGGGCGGAAGCCGATCGCCTGCAGCGCCTTCTCGGCCTCCAACACCTGCGGCTCGCCCTCGCCCTGGCGCACCGTGACGCGCACGCCGCTGCCGGTATCCTCGATCGACTCGACGCGCGTCCCGGTCATGACCTTGATGCCGAGCTTCTTGTACTGCTTCTCCAGCTCCGCCGTGACCTCGGCATCCTCAGCAGGCAGCATGCGCGGCATAAACTCGACGATCGTCACGTCCACGCCGTAGTTACGCATCACATAGCCGAACTCGACGCCGATCGCGCCCGCCCCGGCGATGATGACGCTCTTGGGCAGCGTGTCGGAGAGGATCGCCTCCAGGTAGGTGATCACGTTGTCGGAAAGCTGCGTGCCCGGCAGCAGCGCGGTCGTGGAGCCGGTGGCGATGATCAGGTTCTTGGTCTTGAGCGTCTCAGGCTCGCCGCCCTCGACATCGACCTGGATCGTGGACTTGTCCTGAATGGTGCCCCATCCCTGATAGGTGTCGATCTTGTTCTTGCGCATCAGGAACTGGACGCCCTTTACCAGCCGGTCGGACACCTTCCGGCTGCGCTCGTACGCAACGCGGTAATCGACCTTGACGCCGCCCTCTGCCGTGAAGCCGAACTCCTGCATGCGGTGCTGCACGATGTGGGCCAGCTCGGCGTTGCGCAGCAGCGCCTTGGACGGGATACACCCCACGTTCAGGCACACGCCGCCCCACCATTCCTTCTCCACGATGGCGGTCTTCAGGCCAAGCTGGGCGCTGCGGATCGCTGCGACGTAGCCGCCGGGGCCGGCGCCCAATACCACGACATCGTATTCTTTTGCCATGTACCTGCTCCTTTGGCGTTGCTTGTTATGCGCGTTTAGATGCAGCGCAGAGGTGCGAAGACGGGTTTTCCCTCACAGATTATCTCAAATCTCGCGGTTTCGTCCACCGCCCCCGTGGAGGCTACCGCTCGCGGCGCACGGCCTCCAGCACGTAGAACTGGCCCGTCTCCGCGATCACCTCGCCGTTGCCGAACACGGCACGCAGCGGGTCAAGGTACGGCAGGAAGCGGTTGGCGACGAGCCGCAGCGTGCCGCCGGGACGCAGCACGTCGTAGCTCGCGCGCACGAGGCGTTGCGCCGGGGAGGTCGTCGTCTCGATGCCCTGATGGAACGGCGGGTTGGAGATCACGCGGTCGAAGGTCTGCCCCTGGACCGGGCCGGTCATGTCGCCCGCCAGCACGGTGCAGCGGTCGCCCAGGTCATTCGCCTCGACGCTGGCCTGGGCGCAGCGCACCGCAAGCAGGCTGTCGTCGATCAGCGTGGCGCGCGCCCCGGCCCGCGCCGCCGCCAGCCCCAGGATGCCGTAGCCGCAGCCGATGTCGAGCACGTCCATGTCCGGTGCCACGTCGAGGTGATCGAGCAGCAGCGCCGTGCCCGCGTCCAGATGGTCCCAACTGAACACGCCGGGCATCGTCACGACGGTGTACGCCCCCTCCGGGCGTGCGATCCGGCGCGTCTGCGGCTGCCACGGCGCGGCGTCCACCCACCCCGGCGGCGTCACCACCACGTCGGGACGGGTCGCCAACGCGATCCGGTGGCTGCTCTTATACGCCAGCACCGGCGCAGCGCCGTAGATCGCCGCCGCGTCCTTGATCGCGGACTTCGCCCCGACCTCGTTCGCCCCGGCGAGGTACAGCCGCCCGCCCGGCCTCAGGGCCTGCGCCGCCGTCCACAGGTACGCCTGCGTGTGCTCGCGGCCCTTCGGCAGCGCCAGCAGCGCGACGTCGGCGGGGCGGTGCCCGTCCGGGTCGGGATAGACCGTCGCGGCGAGGTCCAGGCCGCGCACCGTGCCGAGCATCTGCATCGCGCGGTACGTCGGCGGGAAGGCGGTCACGGCGGGCGTGCGCTCCAACGCCCACCGCGCCAGCGCGGGGTCGGCGGCGTTCAGGAGCAGGACGCGCTCGCCGGGGCCGATCTGGGCGGCGTCCAGAAACAGGGTCGTCGTCGGGTTGTACTGCGCGCGCTTCATGGCGTCCTTTCACCTGTGGGGAGAGACCGCAGTATAGCGCGTTTGAGGCTCCGTTTAAACCACAAAGCGGGCGCACCGGCCCGCTTCGCTGCGCGTGAAGGGCGCGCTAAACGGCTTCTTGCATCAGCGACAGCACGATGCGCGGCGTCTCGGCCTGGGCGAGGTAGCGCCGCATATCGACGAGCGCTTCCTGGTACATCGTCAGCAGCTCGTCGTCGCTGCCCTTGAAGCGGCGCAGCGTTTGCAGCGTGCAGATCGAGCAGCCGCGCATGGCGCGGTAGCTGTCCGTTTCACACGGCAGGCAGCCGTTGAGCCGGATCATCACCAGCATGAACGCGAGGACTTCTTCGTGGGTTTCGGGCAGTGTCGAGAGGCGGTCGATCAGCGCGGACCAGGCCGCACCACGGGCGTCACGCAGTCGCGGGATCGCGTAGTGCGGGAACATCAACTCATTGTTGGTATACATCCCACCCCGTCCTTTAACCTGGACTGTTGACCCAATGCGCCAATAAATTGTACTGTATCACAACTTTACCTCAGGATAAAGAACATGTTTTTTTAGTCAAAGCGTACGAAGGTACTAGCTCCCCTATCCTCAGTGTGGTGCAGCGGGATCGAACGCGGCTCAAAAACCCGTCACAAACCCGTAAATTCTCGCGCGCGGGCACTTGGGCTATAATGGCGGGCGGACGGCTAGGCAGGCCCGACAGGACAGGAGCGACGATGCGCGGAGGGCAGCGGATCAGAGGGATGGCGGTGGCGCTGGTGGCGGCGCTGCTGCTGGCGGCGTGCGGACAGGCCGGGCGCGTCGAGGAGCCGGTGATCCTTGTGGCGACGCAGGTCCCGCCCGACGCGGGCTACATCACCTACCGCGACCCCAGCGGCGTCTTCTCGATCCGCATGCCGCCCGACTGGATCGCCGGGCGCCTGCCCGACCCGAACGGCGTGCGCGTCCAGTTCACCAGCGTCGAGGGCACGCAGGCCGTCACGCGGCTGAGCGTCTACGTGGTCAACACCGGCCGCCCGATGACGCCTGAAGCGTTCGCCGAGGCGGTCAACAGCTACCAGCCGCCGGAGGACGTCGCCGGGTACGAGTGGACCGAGATCGAGCGCATCGACATGCCGGACGGCTCGCGCCGCCTGACCGGGGTGCGCACCTACCCCGTGCTCGGCCCGCGCGGCATGAACATCTACCTGCAAGGCGACGGCTCGCTGTTCGCCGCGCTGGAGGTGGACGTCACCGACGCGACGCCCGACGTGATCGACACCCTGAACGCGGTCATCAACACCTTCCGCACCGACGCGGCGGCGGACCTCGCCGTGGGCCAGGTCCAGCAGGCCGCTGGCGTGACGTCCTACTCCGGTGTGATCCGCTTCGAGGGCTACCTGGCGTGGACCGACCGGAACGGCGTGTTCCACCTCACCGGGGAGGCGGTCAACACGACGCCCGCGCCGTTGGAGGCCGTGCGCCTGAGCGGGGTGCTGTACGACGCGCAGGGGCGGCGGCTGGTCGAGGAGTCGGACATCCTCTCGGTGGACGTGCTGGGGCCGGGCCAGGGCGCGCCCTTCGACCTGCGCTTCGAGGGCGGCAAGCCCCCGGCGGCGGTACGCTACGAGTTGAGCGTCGCCGGGCGCGAGGCGGGGATCGCGCTGGACGAGTTCTACGGGCCGGAAAACTTCACCGTCGCCAACGACGAGGCGATCTACAACGACCGCGGCACGCTCATCATCCGGGGCGAGCTGGCCAACACCGGGCCGCGCCTCGCGACCGCCGTGCGCGTCGTGGTGAGCATCTGGGACGACCAGGGGCACGTCGTCGCCGCCGAGACGGTGTTCGTCCGCGACGACGAGCTGGTGCCCCAGGAGGCGACGCGCTTCGAGGTGCCGTTCTACGAACTCGGCGGCCCCGCCGTGAACTACACGCTCAGCGTGGTGGGCCGGGTTGGGGAGTAGTGGGGAGTAGAACTACTA
>CAZGLU010000018.1:0-8005 GCA_964526095.1 uncultured Anaerolineaceae bacterium
GGTCGTGACCAGGAACGGCCAGTCCGAGCTTTCGAGCAGCAGCAGCTCGCGCGCCAACTGGTTCAGCACACCCCGGTACGCTTCCTCGTCGTAGCGGTCCGCGTATTGGGTGGCGAGGCGCTCCATACGCCGCTCGGCCTCGTGGATCGGCGCCCACATCCAGTGCGTGTCGTTGTTGTCCCACGTGAAATGCGTGCCGCCCGCGCCCCAACTGCCTTCGGGCAGATGGATCACCTGCTGCGGGGGGTGCTGCTCGACGTAGTCGCTGGCGGTCGTCAGGTCCACGATCTCGCTGTGGGCCAGGTAGCGCAATACCTGCTTGAGCCAGTCCACGCCCTCAAACCACCAGTGCCCGAACAGCTCCGTATCGTAGTTGGAGGCGATGATCCCGTAGCCCAGGCCGTTGTCGTGCTGGGCCTGGATGATGCGCTCGACCAGCCCGGCGAAGTCCTGGGCGTGCATGCGGACCTTGTTCTGCGCCCAGTCCGGGTGATAGAAGTCCTTGTCGCCCAGGTCCACCCGCGCGCCGGTCACGCGCCAGTATTGCAGGCCGCTGATGCCGTCCTTGCGGTGGAACTCACGATAGTCGAAGTCGCCGGGGTAGCCCCAATCCGCCGACCAGACGCGCTGCCCGGTCTCGTTGTTACGCCCGATCACCGCGACCCCGCTGTGCTCCATGGCCTGCATCCCGGCGGTGGTGTCGCTGACATAGTAGGCGCGGAAAGTCGTCAGCGGCTCGCTCGGCATGGGCTGTGCCGCCATCGGCACGAGGTAGCGGCGCCGGATCTCGCCGTACGGGCCGATCGCCTCGCCCGCCGCCACGCCGACCGGCGCGCCCCCGGTGATCAGGTGCGTCTCGCTGAAGAAGACCTTCAACCCCTTACGCGCCAGGAAGTATTCCAGGCCGGGGCGCACGCGGCCCTCGTCGGTGTAGTAGGCGGGCCGGTAGGCGCACTCCGGCAGCCAGATGCCGCGCGGATCGCGCCCGAAAAAGCGGCGGTAGCTTTCGATCCCGGCGGAGAGTTGGCCCCAGATCGCGCTGTCGCAGCCGAGCAGCGGCAGGTAGCCGTGCGTGGCGGCGCTGGTCGTGATCTCGATGTAGCCTTCGTCCTGAAGCTGGCGGAACGCACCTATCAGGTCGCGGTTGTACTTGTGGTCGAAGCTCGCCTTGATGCCTTCGTAGTAGGCCAGGTAGAACCCCGCGAGGTATTCGAGGTGCTTGTGCCCCACCCACCACGGTTTTTCGGGCATATCCCCCGTCACGGCGCTGCCGGGGACGCGATCCTCGTCCTCGACGGGCAGATCCTCCTCCGGCCCGGCGGCGGCGCGGTTGGCGCGCTCCAGCGCCTCCCCGACCGCCATGCGGTCCACCGGGGGCAGGTCGCCCTCCTCGGCCTCCTCACGCGGCACCCCGCTCGGCTCCTCCTCGCCCCGAAACCGTAGGATGTCCTGCTTGGCGCGGGCGATCTTGTCGTCCAGGTACTCGTCCAGGTGGTCCTTCACGTCCTCGTCGGCCAACTGCTCGGCCAGCACCGGCGTGATGCCGATCGTGATTTTGTAGGGCACCCCTTCATCACGCAGCTCGTACAGCGCGTTCAACAGCGGGATGTACGTCTCGCTCGCGGCTTCGTGAATCCATTCCTCGCCGTGGGGCCAGCGGCCGGCCAGCCGGGCGTACGGTAAATGGCTGTGTAAAACGAAGGTAAATGCGCCGAGTCCGGTCATGGCGTTTCCTCTCGCGTGCAAGCGGATCGTGTCCTGCCTGTGGGTCATCCGTGGGGGTGCTTAAGTCCCCTCACATTTTAGCCTCAAGCGATCCGAAAGCACAACCGCCCCGCGTGGCGCCGGGTACGCCCATCCGATCTGTGATACAGTATGCGCGGCTCGCGCATTGTTCCCTCATTCCCCCCGGCGAGCCTGCTTTGTGGCATCCTTGCATCCCTGACAGGACGACGTGCCCCGTGGACCAAACGACTCAGATCGTGAACCGTGTGCTGCCCATCCTGTTTCTGATCGGCCTCGGCGCCTGGATCCGGTGGCGCGACTTCCTGCCCGAACGCACTGTGGACGACCTGCGCAAGATCGCGGCCAACTTCGCGCTGCCCTCCGTGTTGTTCCTGTCCTTCCTGAACACCGACCTGCAGACGAAATACATCACCATCTTCGTCGCGCTGTTCGTGCTGTGCGTCGCGCTGCTGATGCTGGGCCGCGCGATCCAGCGTGCGCGGAACGTCGAGCACGTGTACTTCCCGTTCCTGATGACGGGCTTTGAATACGGCATGCTGGGCGTGAGCCTGTTCGGCAGCGCCTACGGGCTGGAGGACATCGGCTACATCGCCGTGATGGACCTGGGTCACGAGTTGTTTATCTGGTTCGTGTTCCTGGCCTTCCTGCTGATGATCCGCGACGGCTTGCAGGGTCCGGGCCAGCTTGCGGGCGCCTTCTTCCGCTCGCCGGTGGTGATCGGGATCCTGGCCGGGATCGGGCTGAACCTGCTCAGCGCGCAGCAGTTCCTTTACGAGCGCCCCGTGACAGGCGCCGTGATGTCCACATTGGAGTTTCTCAGCAACCTGATGATCCCGCTGATCCTGATCATCGTCGGCTACGGCATCCGGCTCGACCAGGCCGGGCTGCGCGAGGCCGCGCAGGTGATCGTGGTCCGGCTGGCGGTCCTGATCCCGTTGGCGCTCGTGCTCAACCGCGTGCTGATCCGCGGCCTGCTGGACCTGGAGCCGCCGTTCGAGGCGGCGCTGTTCACGTTGCTGATCCTGCCGCCGCCATTCATCATCCCGCTCTACATGCGCACGGACATGCCCGACGAGCGGCGCTACATCAACAACGTGCTGACACTCTATACGCTCATATCGGTGGCGGTGTTCGCCATCTACTTCGTGCTCGGCCCGCAGTTTTAGCCCGGCGCACGGACGGCGGGCCGCCGGTCGTACTAGTCGTACTATAATGTGGACAGGCGCGTTCGCACCCCGCACAGGAGGAAGGCATGTACCGGGTTTCGCACCGTTCCATCCCCGTCATCTGGCTGGCGATCGCCGGGCTGGCCTTCGTGCTCGGCCTGACCCTGAACCCCGGCGAGGCTACCCGCGCGGACGCCCGGCGCGACGGCTTTCAGAACCGCGTGCTGGAGGTGACGGCCAGCGGCGCCGGGCTGAAGGTCCGTGCCGCGCCCAGCCAGGCCGCGGACATCATCGACACGCTGTATTGGGGCGACCGCGTGCTGTGGATGGGCGATTCCACCGAGGCGGAAGGCTCGGAGTGGCTGAACGTCGGCATCGGCAGCGGGCTGACCGGCTGGATCGTCAACGTGGACGGCTGGACGATCGAGATGGACCCGGTCTACACCACGCCCGGCACCGGCCTGGGCGCGCAGGTGCGCGTTACCGAGATGGGCGACAGCTCGCACTGCCGCGAGGAGCCGTCGTCGCTGTCCACCGAGGCCCAGACGATGCAGGCCGGTACTCAGGCGGTCGTCGTGGGCGGCCCCTATCAGGCTGAGTACTGGATCTGGTGGCAGTACGAGCTGCCCAACGGGCACCGGTGCTGGATCGTGGACATCCCCGGCTGGTTCGAAGTCACGGCGCCGCGCACCCCGTAGCCCGCCCCCTGGCACCGGGCGCCGTTCGGCACGTTTTTTGAGGCAACGCCTCATAGCCGATCTGTTCCCGCTCCGATGCGGGTATAATGAGGCATTGGGTGCAACCGGAAGCCTGGTATGCGCGTATAACTGATCGACATCGAAATCATCCATCCATCCCCGGTCCACCATCCAACACAACGTGGCGAAAAATTGAAGGAGCATCCGAATGAACGCCCCAGACTCTCATTCTGCGGTTTCGGTGCAGAATGTCACCAAGCGATACGGGAACTTCACCGCCGTAGATGACTTGAGCTTCGATGTCCGTCGCGGCGAGATCTTCTCACTGCTAGGTCCGAACGGTGCGGGCAAAACGACCACCATCCGCATGATCCTGGACATCCTCAAGCCCGATACGGGGAAGATCACGGTCCTGGGCGGCCCGATCAACGATCGCACCAAGGAGCGCATTGGCTACCTGCCTGAGGAACGCGGCCTGTACCGCAACGTGCCCGTCATCGACGTGCTGACGTACCTCGGCCAACTCAAGGGCCTGTCACGCCACGACGCGCAAACCCGTGCGACCGAACTGTTGAAACGGGTGGAACTGGGCGACAACATCAAGAGCAAGGTCAGCGAGCTGAGCAAGGGTATGCAGCAGAAGGTGCAGATCATCGCGACGGTGCTGCACCGCCCGGACCTGATCATCATCGATGAGCCGTTCGCCGGGCTGGACCCGGTCAACACCCAGCTTATCAAGGACATGCTCTACGACCTGAACAAAGAGGGCGTGACGATCGTCATGTCCACGCACCAGATGCACCAGATCGAGGAAATGGCGGACCGCCTGCTGATGGTGAACCACGGCCACCGCGTCCTGTACGGCAGCGTGCAGGACGTACGCGAGCGGTTCGCGGAGAACGCCGTCGTGGTCGAGGGCGAAGGCGACTGGGCCGCGCTGCAAGGGGTCGCGTCGGTTGAGGTGAACGACGGTGGGCGCGGGGTCGTCCTGCATCTGGCCGACGGCACGACGCCGGACGACATCATGCAGTTGATCGCCTCCAGCCCCAACTACCGCATCCGCCGCTTCGAACTGGCCGTGCCGAGCCTGAACGAGATCTTTATCCAGGTTGCGGGCGGCAACTCGTCCCAGCCGGTCCCGCAGCCGGAACGGAGTTGAGCCTGAGATGGCCCTACAGAAGATCTTGATCGTGCTGAAGCGCGAATACCTGTACAACTTTCGGCGCCCCAGCTTCCTGTTCACCGCGTTCGGCGTCCCGGCCCTGACCCTGGTGGCGCTGTTCCTCATCTTCCAGTTCACCAGCGGGCGCGAGAGCGACATCGAGTCGTTTCAGCGCGTCGCCTACCTGGACCGGGCGGGCGTCGTCACCGAAGAGCTGTCCGGCTACGAGCGCTATTTCCCCTTAGACGGGGCGGAAAACCCCGCCGACTGGGAAGCGCTCGAAGCGGAAGCCCAGGCGCAGATCGACGAGGGGACGCTCGACGCCTACTTCGTGATCCACGAGGACTACGTGTTCACCGGTCAGGTGGACGTCTACGCCAACCGGAACATCTCCGAGGCGCTGCTGAACGACATCCGCAGCTTCCTCCGCGCGCAGATCGTCGCCAACGCCCCGGTGGACCTTCCCGTGCCGGTCGAGCGCCTGTCTGAACCGGCGGACATCATCATCCGCGACCTGGAGAGCGACGAGGAGTTGGGCGAAACCGGGCTGGTAGGGCGCATACTGCTGCCGTTCATCTTCGCCTTCCTCTACTTCATGGCGACGAGCACCACGGCCCAGTTCCTGATGACCGGCGTGGTCGAGGAAAAAGAGAACCGGCTGATGGAGATCCTCGCCACGAGCCTGCGCCCGCTCGAGCTGCTGTGGGGCAAGCTGTTGGGCCTCGGCGCGCTCGCCCTGACGCAGATCGTCCTGTGGCTCCTGGCCGGGATTCTCCTCGCGCTCCAGTTCGATGAGGCGCGCGAGTTCATCTCCGGCGCCCAGCTAGACGGCGGCTTGATGGCGCTGCTGGGCGTCGTCTTCGTGCTCAACTTCGCGCTGTTCTCGGCGATCATGCTCGGCATCGGCGCGGCGGTCACGGCGGAGGCGGAGAGCCGCCAGTATGCGGGCATCTTCACCTTCATCACCGTGATCCCGATCGCGCTGATCTCCGTGTTCTTCACGAACCCGGACGGGCCGCTGCCGCTATTCTTCACCTTCTTCCCGCTGACAGCCGGTATGGGCCTGATCCTGCGCATCGGCCTGACGGACCTGCCCACCTGGCAGATCGCGCTCAGCCTCGTGGTCCAGGCCGTCACGACGGTGGCCCTGGTGTGGCTGGCGGCCAAGGTCTTCCGGCTGGGCATGCTCATGTACGGCAAGCCGCTAACCCCGCGCACGCTCTGGGCGGCCCTGAAGGAAGGCCGCACGACGCTGACGACCGCCACGGTCGAGACCGATGCCGTCACCGTGGACCGGCCAGCCCGGAAGCAAAGGAGTCTGTTCCGGCGATGACGCACTGGTTTGATGTCTTCCGCTATGAGATCCGGCAGCAGTTCCGCCGCAAATCGTTCCTGTTCCTGACCTTCGGTGTCCCGCTCCTGGCCATCGCCGCTTTCTTCATCTACCAGGTGTACCAGGACGCCACGCGCGACGAGGATGACGCCGTCACCACGCCGGTCAGCGAAACGTTCGAGGGGTCGAGCCGGGTGGTGGGCCTGGTGGACGAGACGCCCGAGGGGCTGTTCCCGCCGCCGGAAGCCTACGCCAGCGCCGACCTGGACTGCGCGCCGCCCACCGATCCGTCCCAGCTCACGCCCGACGTGATCAAGCGCATCACGTCGCCCGGCTGCGCGGCGGGCGCGATCCGAGGCTATGACAGCGTGGAGGCGGGCAAGGCTGCCCTCGACGCAGGCGAGATCGACGTGCTGTACGTCATCGAGGAGGATTACGTCCAGTCGGGGACGGTGTCCACCTACGCCGAAGGCTTCAGCCTGGACATCGCCTCGACCGATCAGGTGGTCGAGAGCTACATCCTGACCAGCCTGCTGCAAAACGCCGAGCCGGAGGCGTACGAGCGCCTGCTGCTGCGCCTGCAAAACCCGGCGATCATCGGGGAGCACCGCCTGGACGAAAGCTCCCAGTCGCGGGCCGAGAACGAGGACCAGGGCTTCGTGCTGGTCTACGCGTTCGGCATCATCCTGATGATGGCGATCTTCTGGGGCGGCGGTTACGTGATGCAGAGCGTCGTGCAGGAGAAGGAATCGCGCATCATCGAGATCATGCTGTCCTCGGTGCGGCCCCTGCCCTTGCTGGTCGGCAAGATCCTGGCGATGGGCGTCCTCTCGCTGCTCCAGGTGGTGCTGCTGCTCGGCACGTTCCTCTACCTGGGCGGGCAGGCCGAGAAGGTAGTCGATGGGCTGGGCAATCTGGAGGTCGAGCCGTACGCGGTGATCCTGATGATCGTCTATTTCGTGCTGGGCTACCTGTTGTACGGCTCGCTCATGGCCGGCATCGGCGCGATGAGCACGACCGCGCGTGAAAGCCAGAACTTCGTTTCGGTCGTGACGCTCCCGGCCGTGCTGCCGTTCTTCTTCCTGGGCATCTTCGTGGAGGAGCCGAACGGCACGCTGGCGACCGCCTTCTCGCTGATACCGCTGACCGCCCCGCTCTCCATGGCGATGCGCATGTCGATCGTGGACGTGCCCGCCGGTCAACTGGCGCTCAGCGTGGGGCTGCTGGCGGCGGCGGTGGTGTTCGCGGTGTGGTTCGCCGCGCGGCTGTTCCGCGTCAATACGCTGCTGATGGGCACCATGCCCAAGTTCAAGGACATCCCCAAGCTGCTGCGCGGCTAGCGGATGGAACGGCTACTGCGGGGGCAGCCATGTTGCTGCCCCCGTTTTTTTATTCCCCAAGCTCGACCGTGCCGACCGTCACCAGGCCGAGCCGCTCCGGCGTGCCGGGAACGAACCAGCCGACGTTGATATCATACGGGCCGGGCGGTAGGTCGCTCACATCGACCGTCACCTGCGACTGCCAGCGCGTACCGGCGGGCCACACGTCCGTCGTCACGGCGGGGAAGGCGTCGTTCTGCGCCAGCGGTCGCCCGCTGACCGGGTCCGCGACGTGCACGAACAGCGCGTACGACCCCGCGAGGGGCCGTTCGGTGTCCCAGTACAGCCGGGCGGTCAGGCGGCCGTCGGTGAGGTCGAGGTCCACCGCACGCAGGGAGAGGCCGTCGCCTACAAGCGCCTCGACCGGCGCGGGCAGCTCGGCGCGCGGCTCCCAGGTGGGGGTCCCGAAGATCGCGCTGATGCACGTCGGGGCTTCGAGCCGCCCGCAAGACGCCCCCGCCGCTGGCTCGTCCAGGCACGCGAGGTCGAACTCGTAGGGCGTGCAGCCCTCCATCGCCCGC
>CAZGLU010000018.1:8015-14717 GCA_964526095.1 uncultured Anaerolineaceae bacterium
CAGCGTGTGGAACCCCGCGTCCAGCCACAGCGGGACCTGTACGCCTTCCTCCGGATCTGCGACCACGACCGCGTCGATCAGGTGGTCGTCCAGCCACACCTCGAACCCGCGTGCGGCGCGGTACGGCGCGGCAGGGAAGGTCAGCACGCCCGCCTGGGCCTCCGGGGTGTGCAGATACAACTCGCCCTCGTCGGCCAGCCAGCGCCCGGTGACGCCCCCGGCGCTCACGACGTCGCTCCAGCCCGCCGCGCCGGGCGCGACCGCGAGCGCGAAGCCCTCCGGCGGCTCCGGCACGGGCGGCACGGCGTAGGCGGCGATGGCGTCGTCCTCGTACGTCGCACCGCCGAGGATCGAGTCCAGCCGCGCCAGGGCCGGGGCGGGATCGTCCAGGAACGCCTTGTGCACGATCACGCGGTCGGCGCCCGCCGCCGAGAGCAGGTAGGGCACGTCCTCGCGGCGAACGGTGGAGGGCGGCAGGGCCTCGTCGGCCAGGGCGGCGTGCTCGGCCAGCCCCAGCAGCGCCGGGTCCTGCGGGGTGCGGCGCGAGATATGCCCGGCGAGGATCGGCTTGCCATGCGCGGTCTGCTCGTACAGCGCCAGCTTATCGACCAGGTTGAAGACGCGTGGCACGTCGAACACGGCGCGCACGTCGTCCTCGTCCGCCAGCCGGTCGAAATAGACGGGCAGCCGCGCATCCACCGTCAGGAACGGCCAGAACAACTGGTATTCCGCCAGGATCACGGCCATGACCACGAGCGCGACGACGGCGCGCGCCGCCCCACCCCGTAACGGTCGCAGCACGACCGCAGCGCCCAGCGATACCAGCGCGCTCAGCGCCAGCCCCGTCGCAAGGTTGAAGCGCCCCGGCGTACGCGTCGCCTCGATCACGGGCAGGTCTTGCAGGAAGGCCCAGGGCAGCGTGATGTACGTCTCGAAGTCCTCGACGCGCAGCAAAACCGGGTAATCGCGCCACTTCAGCAGCGGCCCCAGCGAGAAGATCATCGCACCCAGGGCCAGGGCCAGCCAGGGCCGCGCGGCGCGGCGCGTCAGGACGGCCACCACGGCCAGCGCCACCGCCGCCACGCCGAGGTAGGCCGCGCCCTCGGTCGCGTTGCCGCCGATGGCCGCGCGGGCATAGTCCGGCGCGGCGTCACCGAGCACGCCGAACGGCGACGGGCTGACGAACGCCAGCAGGTCGGTGCTGAACGTCACACGGCCCGGCTCGCGCAGCCCCTCGACCTCGGCGCGCCCGGCGGCAGTCAGCAGCGGCCCAAAGAACGGGAGCAGCAGCACCCCGCCGAGCGCGATCATCGCCACGGCCCGCGCCCAGGGCTGCGCGCGGAGCGGCTCGCCCCGCCGCACGAGCGCCCCCCGGTCGGCCAGCAGCAGGTACAGCCCCACGAACAGCACAAGCGGCAGCAGCGTGTAGATGATCTGGGATACCATGCCCAACGCGGCCAGGGCGAAGCACACCGCCCCCGCCAGCACGGTCCGCCAGCCCGCGCCCGCATCGTACAGGACGCGCCACAGGCACAGCGCGAGCAGCGCCAGCGGCCACAGCGTCAGGATCTCGACGTGGCCCGCGCTGGCGTGGCCCTGCATCGCCGGGAACGCCATGAACACCAGCCCGCCGAGCAGCGCCGCCAGCGCCCGCCCCTCGTTCAGCGCCAGGCCCAGCCAATACGCCGCCAGCCCATTCAGGACCAGCGTCAGCAGCACGACCACGTTGAACGCGACCAGCGGCGGCAGCAGGAAGGACAGCAGCGCCGTCGGCCCGAAGCGCAGCGGGTAGGCCCACATCAGCGTGCTGGTGAAGCCCTCCGGGTAGGCAAGCAGCGTCTGCCGGAACGGGTTCTGCCCGTCCAGGATCGCCTCGCGGATCCACCAGCCGTGCCGGATGATCTCATAGCTATCCGCGTAGCCTGCCCCGGCGGCATGCGTGGTGAGGCGCGTGACCAGCGGCCACGTCATGATCAGCGCAACCGCCACATAGACGGGCAGCGGCAGGGCCAGCCCGATCAGCAGGCGGCGCGTGCGCGGACTCAGGATCACTTGCGTCTGGGTAGATCGTGTCGCCATGCGTGGAAGTGTACCACACGCGGGGCGGTTCGGGTGAGGAAGGCCAGCGCCCCGACCTGGGCCGGGGCGCTGCGGATCTCATGTGGATCGTAGTCGTGGAGCGGGCCGGGCTACTCGGCGTGATAGACGTCGGCCGCGCCCGTGGCCCACACGATGACGTAGGGTGTGCCGTCCGCGTTGGCGGCGAACAGCGCGAACTCGCCCGTCGTCAGGCGATAGACCCGCACCGTCTGCCCGTTCGGCAGGATGCCCTCACCCAGGAGCAGGTTCTCCTCGGTCGGCACCCCGGCACTGGTGATCTGCCCATAGCTTATCACGAGCGAGGGCACCCCCTGCCCGGTGGCGGGATCGATGCCGTAGACGTGGATCGCGCCGTTTTGCAGGTAGACCGCCACCGGCGCAGCGCAGTCCAGCCCCGCGTCAGCGTTGATGCGCCCATCCGTCAGCCCGCAAGACCCCCACACCGCTGACTGGAGCGGGACGACTTCGCCGCTGCCACACTCGTAGGTGAACGAGACTTGAACCGTCGTCGCTGCCGTGCTCTCGCCAAAAACCGTGTACTCTATGAGAAAGGTGCCATCCAGAGGCACGACGAAGGTGCCCTCTGCCGGATAGTCGCTAGAGATGGCTGCGTGTAGGGCCGTTCCGGGCGAGGGGCTGAGCGGGTCAACCACGTGAACAATGAGCACCTGCACCCCGTAGGTGACATCCGCATCGGCGGTGACCCTGTAGTGGAGGGCTGTCCCCGCCGTCAGGGTGAACATCCAGTCATAAATCGAGGCGCCACCAGAACTCGGATAGTAACTGAACAAACCGGGCGGAAAATTCAGAACCTCATTGTAGAGCACACAGAGATCCTGCGCGTGCGCGCGCGGGGCAGCCTGGACCAGCCCGCCGAACAGCGCAGTCACTATGACGACAGATAGCAGCAGCCTACCGAGCAATTTGGACATTTTTCCCCCTGTTTTTCGGAATACACGGCCCACCCGCATAACACAGGAAAAGTTAAGACGGAGGGTTAAGGATGCATTACCTCCATTGTACACTTTTCCTGGCCCTGACAAGCCGCCCTCAGTGAATTTTGCATGAATTCTGCGCCATATGACGCGCATTGCGCCGCCTTGCCGCGCGTGTATAATGGCAGCACGAACCACGCACACGCTCCGGGGAGGACGTGCCATGAGCCTCAGCGATTTCGCGGCGCGCATGCGCCAGCAAGCTACGGGTGAGTCCGGCAATGACCGCCCGCCGCGCGATCCCAACGCTGTCTATGCCCTGCGCGCGCGCATCCTCGGCGTGCTGATCCGCGATGCGCGGCAGGCAGCCGGGCTGTCCCCGGCGGCGTGTGCCGAGCAGATCGGCGTCATGGAGGACGTGCTGCTGGCGTGGGAGTTCGGCCGTGCCGTGCCGAGCCTGCCGCAGATCGAGTTGCTGGCCGCCGCGCTGGACGTGCCGGTCAGCCACTTCTGGGGCACGCAGACCCTCGCCGAACGCAGGGAGTCCCAGTCCGTGGACGAAGCGGCCTACACCGCGCTGCGCGACCGGCTGATCGGCGCCCTGCTGCGCGCCGCCCGCGAAGCGCGCGGCCTCAGCATCGAGCAGGTGGCTGAGGAAGCCGGGCTGTCCCCCGACGTGCTGACCGCCTACGAGTTCGGCCAGCGCCCGATCCCCCTGCCGGTCCTGGCGACGCTCGCGAACGCCTGCAACGTGAACCTGTCCTACTTCCTGGAACGCAACAGCCGCATCGGGAACGCCCTCGCCGCGCGGGAGGACGTCGAGCGGCTGCGGGCGCTGCCGCCGGAGCTGCGCCACTTCGCAGCCACGCCGGTCAACCAGGCGTACCTGGAGCTGGCGATGCGCCTCTCGCAGATGTCCTCTGCGGAGCTGCGCGCCATCGCCGAGGCGATCCTGAACATCACGCTGTAGCGCACACCCGCCCCTATGTCCTGGGGACACCGCCCGGCGCAACGCAGGCCAAATGTTGACGCCTGGCACCCTGCGCCTGTACAACTACCTGTATAACTCGTTCCAACTTCGCGTTACCCGCCGGAGGACGCTATGGATTGGCTTGGGAACCCGGATGCCTGGATCGGGCTGGTCACGCTGACGCTGCTCGAGATCGTGCTGGGCATCGATAACATCGTCTTCATCTCCATCCTGGCCGGTAAGCTGCCGGAGGAACAGCAGGGCCGCGCCCGACAGGTCGGCCTGATGCTGGCGCTGGTGACGCGCATCCTGCTGCTGCTGACCATCTCCTGGATCATCGGCCTGACCCAGCCGCTGTTCACCATCGTGGGGCAGGAACTCTCGGGCCGCGACCTGATCCTGATCGGCGGTGGCCTGTTCCTGATCGCCAAGACCACCCACGAGATCCACCTCCGTCTGGAGGGCGAAACGGGGCACGCCAGCGCGAAGGTGCCGCCCTCGTTTACCGCCGTCGTGACGCAGATCATGTTGATAGACGTCGTGTTCTCGCTCGACTCGGTGATCACCGCCGTGGGCATGGTGAACGAGATCATGGTGATGATCACCGCGGTTGTCATCGCCGTCGGCATCATGCTGCTGTCAGCAGGCGAGATCAGCGACTTCGTGAACCAGCATCCCACGATCAAGATGCTCGCGCTCAGCTTCCTGCTGCTGATCGGCGTGACGCTGCTGATTGAAGGGTTTGACCGGCACATCCCGAAGGGCTACATCTACTTCGCCATGGCCTTCTCGGTCTTCGTGGAGATGCTGAACCTGCGCGTGCGGTCGAGGACCGAGCGCGAGCCGGTGCAGCTTCACCAGCCCTACGCCAAGGAAGCCCGCCAGTAGGCAGGCGGCGCGCCTGTCCCCGTGCCAGCCGGGCGCGATCGGCTGGCGCGGGACGCTGCCGTTCCCCGGCATCTGTTCCGTATGGTACAATCTCGCGCCATGAGCACACCGACACGCACGCGCCCCCGCTGGACGCTCTGGGCGATGCTGGGCGTCCTGCTTCTGGCTGCCACCCTGCGCATCCACGGCCTCAACGATCAGGGGCTGTGGGGCGACGAGGGCTGGTCGCTGTGGCTGGCGCGCGGCGACAGCCTCTATGACCTCACCTGGACGATGGTCAACGACCACCACGGGCCGGAGTACTCGATCATGCTGCGGGCGTGGGACCTGCTCGTGGGCGGGACGGTCGTCGCGCTGCGGATGCAGGCCGTGCTGTTCTCGATCGCCAGCATCGCCCTGCTCTACCGGCTGGGCCGGGCGCTGTTCACGCCCCTGGCGGGCGTGCTGGCCGCGCTGACGCTGACGCTGATGGATAAGCACGTCGTCCTGACGCAGGAAGTCCGCGACTACCCGATGGTCTACTTCATGATGATCGCCACCGCCCTCTGTTACGTGGGCTGGCGGCAGCATCCCCGGCGCGGCTACGCCTTCGGCTACGTGCTGTCCACCCTGCTCGGCCTCTACCTGCATTACTACACCTACCTGGTGAACGTCGCCATCGGCCTGCACGCCCTCCTGACGCTGCGCGGGCGCGAGCGGTGGCGGCACTTCGTGTTGATCAACGCCGCCGTGCTGCTCGGCTTCCTGCCCTGGATCCCGATCATCTACTACCAGTTCATCAACACGCCGGTCGACGCCGAGGTATTGACGATCCACGGGATGCCGCTCACCGCCGACACGCTGCGCTACCTCGCCGTGGAGTCGTTCGGGGCGCCGGTGGCGTTCAACGCGCTGCTGCTGCTCGTCGGGGTGCTGGCGCCGCTGGTACGCACGCCGGGGCCGATGAGCCGGGTGCCGCGCGCAGAGCGCCTCTCCGGGACGCTGCTCGGCGTGCTGTGGTTCGCCGTGCCGGTCGCGTTCACCGTCGGCATGGCGCCCTTCTACCCGATGCTGACCGACCGCAACGTGTCCGTGGTCATGATCCCGATCGCGCTGCTCGTCGGCCACGGCCTGACCGCCTTCGAGCGCTTCGGGCGGGCGTGGCTGGTGGGCTTCATGCTGCTGCATGGGGTCTTCACGACCAGCTCGTACTTCGTGCACCCGCCCTCGCGCGCCATGGCGGGCGACATCGCCGCCCGCTACGCCGCGCACGACCCGATCCTGATGGACGTCGAGGGCGAGCATGCCGCGCTGTGGTACGAGTTGAAGCTCGCCCTGCCGCCCGACGCCGAGGACCAGATCGTGTCGCTCTACGACTACCGCAAGCGCTACGGCTACGAGTTCCTGGCGCACGTCAAGGCGCACCTGGACCGCACGGACGGGATATGGATGCCGTACTGGGGCGAGGAATGGAAGAAGCATGACGTGCTCGACCTGCTGGCGCAGGAGGGCTTCGTCAGGACCGGCACGCTGAACTACGAGCACCACGGCAACCCGATCTACGTCCACCGCTACGACCGTGCCGCGCTGCGCGACGAACAGATCGCCCGCTACGGGGATGCGCTCACGCTGCACGCGGCGGTGCTGCCCGGCACGGGGACGCCCGGTGCGGTCGCCCCGGTGCAGTTGTGGTGGAGCACAGACACCCCGCCGGAGGTCGATTACAGCGTGTCCGTGTTCCTGCTCGACGCGTCCGGCATGCTGCGCGCCCAGCACGACAGCTTCCCCGCGACCGGGGACGCCCCGACCTCCGCCTGGGAGCCGGGCGCG
>CAZGLU010000018.1:14727-16182 GCA_964526095.1 uncultured Anaerolineaceae bacterium
CCCTCCCGGGTGAAGGCAGCCGCCCCGGGACGCACCCCGTCCCGCTGCCCGACAACCTGCCGCCCGGCGAGTATACGGTCGGCGTCAAGCTGTACACGTACTGGGACGGCGCGATCCTGCCCACCGCCGACGGCGCGGACTACGCCGTGATCGGCACCGTGCAGGTGGCGCCGTAGCCATCACAACCCCTTGCAGCCCCGCACGTAGTATACTTTGGCGTCGCTCGCACGTTGGAGGGGTAAAACCACGATGGCTGGTGCCAAACTGTGCCCGAAGGTGATCCTGGAAGGCACGCGACTGACCTTCAAGACCGATATCGCGTTCGCGCTCAACGAGCACCCGCGCATCGTCGGCCCGCGCAAGTACCGCTACCACTCCCCGCTGATCTCCGGCGAGTGGTGCGCCTTCACCAACTTCCCGTGGGGACGCGGCCTGATCAACTTCGAGCCGCACGAGGAGGCGCTGGCGATGGAGACGTACCACACGTGGGTGCGTCTGTTCGAGTTGCAGCGCTACTACTCGTGGATCGTGGACCGCTTCCACCTCTCCACGCGCATGTACCAGCTTCGGGCGCACGGGGTCGATTACCCGTTCCGCTGGCTGGAACAGCGGCTGCTGCCGCTCGGCTTCCGTCTGGTCTACGTCACCCGCTCCCCGGACTCGTTCGCGGCGGCGCGCGCCGAGCGCCTGAAGGTATCCGGCAACCCGTCGCAGTACGACGATCTCCAGGTGTTCGTGGAGGAGCAGCAGGTGATGGATCGCCTCGTGGACGAGTCCATCCTGCCCACCCTCAGGCTCGACATTTCCGATAACAACGTGAGCGCCGCCGTTGAGCGCATCGCTGACTGGCTCGAAGCAACCGGCGGTCTCTATGCAAACTGCTGATGTGGAGGTCCACAAAACGTTCGCCGTGAGTACCCCTGTACACCCACCGATCTGGACGGCGGAACAGATCGTATGCATCCTACGCGCCCACTCCGCCGAACTGCGCCAACTCGGCGTCCGGCGCATCGCGCTGTTCGGCTCGTTCAAGCACGACACCTGCGACACAGACAGCGACCTCGATCTGCTCGTGACGCTGGCGCGCCCATCCTTCGACCGCTACATGGCGCTGCGCTTCTTCCTGGAGGACCTGTTCGCGCGGGACGTGGACCTCGTGCTGGAGAACGGCCTGAACCCGGCGCTGCGCGATCTGATCCTGCCGGACTGCCTGCCCGTGGACCTGACGTAAGGACGGGCTGATCGCAGACAGCGCGGGCGGTCCTGTGTGGGGACCGCCCGCGCTGTGATCACGCTCCTGAAACAGGGGCGTTACGTGGCCGAATAGAGCGCCAGCGTGTTGCCCTCCGTGTCGCGGACCAGCGCGTAATAACCGGCCTCGCCCATCGCCGTCTTCGGCTCGACAACGGTCCCACCTGCCGCTGTGACGCGCTCCAGGTGGGCCGCCAGATCCGT
>CAZGLU010000019.1:0-1775 GCA_964526095.1 uncultured Anaerolineaceae bacterium
GCTGGAGCCGGCCGTGATCCTGCTGACGCCGGGGTGGGGGGCGGACGGGACCGCTGCGTTCGCGGGGAACCCGGCCTATGCGGACGTGCCCGCCGTGGCGAGCGGCCGCGTGCTGCGGCTGCCCTTCAGCCCGACCTTCCCGCCCGATCCGGCGGCGGCGGCGCTGTGGCTCGCGCTCGCGCTGCACCCCGACCGCGTGCCGCCCTTGAGCGCGTTGCTTCCCGGCCCCTGAACCGCCGGAGCAGGGCACCCGCGCGATGCGAGGCGGCCATCCCCCCAATATTAGGAGGGCCGCCCCGCCGGGCCGGATGCTATAATACGACAGGTAACATGGTGAAGGAGTCGTGGTATGCACAGTGGACTGAAGTGGGTCGTGAGGCCGGGAAGCGGGCGGGCGGCGCTGCTGCTGACGCTCGTCGCGGTGCTGCTGCTGGGTGGCGGCGGTGCGCTGGCGCAGGATGACGCGGCGGCGCGGGTCCGTGCGGCCTATGAGGACTACGAAACATGGGACACCTTCACCGTAGAGGGCGAGGTCACAGCCTGGTCGGCCATCGTCGCGGAAGGCACGTATGGCAGCAACCGGTCGCTCTGGCGGCGGCAGGAGCGCGGCGCGGTGCTGATAGGGCAGTACGACCGGACGGACCCCGGTAACGCGGTGATACTCCTGCACCTCGACGGGGACGCGGAGCTGTCCGTCGAGCAGGACGGGACCGAGATGCCCTCAAGCTGGGACGTGAGCATGGACGTGGCGCTGCTTGACGGGACGCTGAACTGGCGCGGCTCCTATGAGGCCGACCCGGACGGCGGCTTCACGCTGCCCGAAGACTGGGCGGAATTCAGCCCCAGCGACCTGACCGCCGTCCCCGCCTTCATGGACCTGACGCTGGGCCGTTACCTGGGCCAGGAGGACGCGGACCCGTTCATCGGGGATTACGCGGCGTGGCTGGCGGCGGCGGAATCCATCGAGGGGCCGTCACCGATCCGGCTTGGCGGCGGCGCGACCGGCGAGATGTATACCATCACGCTGCCGCTTGCAGCCGCACCGGAGCTGATCGGGAGCCGGGTGTCCCTGCTGACGGAGGGGCAGGGGGCCATCGTCGGGCGGGACGTGCTGCTGGGCCAGTTAGCTGAGTCCGGCACGCTGGTCTGGCGCGTCGTGCTGGACCCGGAAAGTGGGCGGCTGGTGGGGCAGGAATTGCAGGGCGACGTCCGTACCGAGTTGAGCGGCGACATGCTGGCCGAGCCGTATGCGTCGTTATCGGTGGCGTACAACGAGCGCCAGAGCGTGCTGTTTCGGGATGTGAATCAGCCGGTAGAACCGCCGGAATTAACCGATTCTCAGGGGGAATAACGTTAAATTCCCCTTAAATCTACGTTAAATCGAACCTTAAAAAGAGGTGACCCGGTCACCTCTTTTTTGTCGTGGCGGCAGGGGATCAGAGCAGGGGGTCGATGGCGCCGGATCGGATGGTGTCGAGAAGTCTTCGTGCCCTAGAGCTTGCCGACAGTGCCCATGTAGATGACGAACAGATCGGTCCCGTCCAGGTTCAGCAGGGCGTTGAGCGCGTCGTCATCGTAGGAGGCGATGGCGCACGTCCCCGCGTCGATGCTGAGCGCGGCCAGGTACAGGTTCTGGCAGACGTGGCCCGCGTCGAGGAACAGGTAGCGGTAGCCGCGCGCGCCGTAGCGCCAGGTCATGCGCTCGGTGACTGCGACCCAGATGAAGGTCACGGCGCTGGCCGCGACCTGGGCCTGGCCACAGGCGTCCGTTACCC
>CAZGLU010000019.1:1785-15969 GCA_964526095.1 uncultured Anaerolineaceae bacterium
CGTCGAGGCGGATCAGCTTGTGCTGGAGCGCGAGGTAGCGGTACAGGCCGGGCGCCAACCCCTCGACGCGGTTCACGAGCAGCAGCGTCTCGAAGGCGTGGCGCGACCCGGCGGATGGCACGGTGCGCCGCGTGATCCCCGCCGGGCGCTTGGGCTTGACACCCTGCGTGCACCACAGCAGGTACGACAATTCGGTGGTCGTCAGCGGCGTGGCGGCGTACTGACGCACGGTCGTGCGGCGCTCGATCAACTCGCGCGGATTGACCGGATCGACGGCGAGCGCGGTCGGCTCCGGCAGGTCGATCAGGGGCAGGGTGGGGTCATAGGGCAGCTCCAGCGCGGGCTGAGGTTTGCCCTCCGACTGCGGGCTGGGCGGCATGTGCTTGTGCTTCGTGCCGTGCAGGAATTGTTTACCGAGGTCGTTGGACATGGGATGTTCCTCCTGACGAGAACAGGGGCAGCCCTGTGGCCGCCCCTGCATGATCACCTGTAACGCACCCCCTTATTTTTTGCGCTTGGGAAAGCGGCTGAGGACCGTGACCGGGTTCGGGACGAGCGTCCGGTCACCCAGCGACAGCGCGCTCAGAGGCTTGTCGAGCTTGGCCTTGTCGGCGCCGCTGTACACGAACAGCGGGGTGCCTTCGTCCGCGTGGGAGAGGCGCAGGTACGCCTGCCCCAGCGAGTACCCTTCCGTGTCGATGCTGCACGACGTCACGATGCCGACGACGCGCCCGCGTGCGTCGATCAGCGGGTCGCCGGGGTGCGGCTGGCGGACGCCCTTGCTGTCCAGCCGGAAGCGCGTCACGACCGCGTCGCGCTCGCGCTCGTGCTCGATGAACGCGTCCCTGCCGATGAACCACGGCTTCCACAGCTTGACGAAGCTGCCGAAGCCCGCATCGGCGGGGTTGAGGCCGTGATCACCGGCCAGCTCGTGCCCGTAGAGCGGCAGCCCGGCCTCGGTGCGCAGGCTGTCGCGCGCGGCCAGGCCGCACGGCGTCGCGCCGCCCTCGGCCAGATCCTTGAACAGCGCCGGGGCCTGGTCCGGGTGGACGAACAACTCGAACGCGACGCGCTCGCCGGTGTAGCCCGTGCGCGCCACGATGAGGTCATAGCCGCCGAGCGTGACACGTGTCACCCCCGCCCAGGGCAGCGACTTGACGCGGGCCTTGTCGGCGTCGGAGCCGTGCAGGCTGAGCAGGATGTCGCGGCTGCGCGGCCCCTGGATCGCGATGTCCACGCGGCGCTCGTCGCCCCACGCCGGGTCGCGCAGGTCGCGCAGCGTGAAGGCGTCGCGGCCCGGCATCTTGACGCCGGGGCGGCACGCATCGGCGGACCAGCGGCCTTCCTTGAGGCCGGTCAGCCAGGCCCAGTCCTTATCGTTGTTGGCGGCGTTGACCACCATCAGGAAGTACTCCGGCTCAAGCCGGTAGATGAAGATGTCGTCGATCGGCACGCCGTCCACGCCAAGCAGGTAGCTGTAATGGGCCGCGCCCGGCTCCAGTGCGGTGACGTCGTTGGTCGTGACGGCGTTGAGGAACGCCTCCGCGCCGGGGCCGCTGAAGTCGAACACGCCCATGTGCGACACGTCAAACAGGCCCGCGCCGGTGCGCGTCGCGGTATGTTCCGCGCTGACCGACGAATACCATACCGGCATGTCGTACCCGGCGAAGGGCACCATCTTGGCGCCGAGTTCCTTATGGAGATCGTGCAGCGTGGTCGTCTTGAGATCGGCATCCTCCGGCTCCGTCCACGCGAACGCGGGCAGCGCCTCCGGCGTCGGACCCTCGTAAGCGGGGCCGTAGCCGCCGACGAAGTACGCCTTGCCCGGCTCGTAGCCGGTGCCGTCCGCCGCCCAGTCGGCGGTGAGGTCCAGGTCCGCGAACTGGCTCATGTCCGGCGTGCTGCGCAGCGCACTGACGCTCACCGGGCCGGGGACCTTGCCGTACAGGTCGTTTGGGTCGAAGACGACGAAGCCATCCGAGAGCGCTTGCAGCCAGGCCACGATCGGCTCAAACTGCCGCTCAACGTGCAGGTGATAGACGTTCTCGTGGAAGCGGTAGAGCACCCCGCGCGACAGCGGCGCGCCATCGGGAGCCAGCACCCAGGTCGGCTGGTGCTCGCCGACGCCAAGCGCCAGCACGTCGCTGGTAAGCGCGACGTTCAGGAAGTCCCGCGCGGCGGCGCCGTACACGTCGATGGTGTGCCAGCCTGCCTCGTCCTCGATGTCGGCGGGTAGCACGCGGAAATGCTCGGCGGCGGCGTCCGCCTCCTTCGGGTAGTCCGACAGGTCGGGCAGGGGGTAATCCAGCCCGGCGGCGTCCGCCAGCGCCGTGACCCGCTCTTGCGCGTCGCGCAGCACCTCGAAGTCGATCTTGGCGCGCCACTGGACCTTGCCGCCCGCCGCTGCGTAGCTGAAGGGCTTGCAGGCTTGCAGCACGTCCGCGAGGATGTCCGCCAGTTTGTCGATCTCCGGCTCGCGGAAGCCGCGCTGCGTGATCCAGGGCGTGCCCAGGCGGATGCCCGTGGCGCGGAAGGCCGAGGCGTCGCCGGGGATGGTGTTGCGGTTGCAGACGATCCCGGCCAGGTCGAGGATGCGGGCGGCCATGTCGCCGCTGAGCGGGGTCCCGTCCTCACCCACAACCGACTTGCAGTCCACCAGCAGCAGGTGGCTGCCCGTCCCGTGGTGAGGGATGCGCAGGCCGCGTGCGGCCAGCCGCTCCGCGAGACGCTGCGCGTTGCGCACGGTCTGGTGTTGCAGCGCGCGGAACTGCTCTGTGGCGGCGAGCTTGAAGGCGACGGCCATCCCTGCGATGGCGTTGACGTGTGGCCCGCCCTGCTCGCCGGGGAACACGGCGCGGTCGAGCAGCTTGGCGAGTTTGGGATCGGTGGTGATCAGCACCGCGCCGCGCGGACCGGCCATCGTCTTGTGCGTGGTGAAGCTGATGATGTCGGCGTAGCCCACCGGCGACGGGAACGCCCCGGCGGCGGCCAGCCCGGACACGTGCGAGATGTCGGCCAGCAGGTAGGCGCCGACCTCCCGCGCGATGTCGCGGAACTGCTCCCAATCCGGCGGCCAGGGGTAGGACGTGAAGCCCGCGACGATGATCTTGGGCCGGGCGGCGCGAGCCTGCTCGCGGATCGTGTCGTAATTCAGGTACTCGGTTTCGGGGTCCACGTCGTAGCTGACGACGTTGTACACCAGGCCGCTGCGGTTGACGGGGCTGCCGTGGGTCAGGTGACCGCCGTGCAGCAGGTTCAGGCCCATGATCGTGTCGCCGGGCTGGATCAGCGCGCTGTAAACCGCGTTGTGAGTGGGCGCGCCGCTGAGCGGCTGGACGTTGACCCAAAGCTGTTCGGCGGGGAACTGCTCCGTAGCGAACAACTCCGCTGCCCGGCGCCGGGCCAGGCTTTCGATCACGTCCGCGAACTCCGTACCCTTGTAGTAGCGCGCATCGGAGTAGCGGCGGTACTCCGCCAGCCGGATGTCGAGGTCGAGGATGCCGGCTTCATCCAGCGCGCGCCAGTCCGGTGAGGGATACCCTTCGGCGTAGATGTTGCCGAAGACGGATCCCACCGCCTGCCGAACGGCGGCCGGAACGGTCGCCTCGGAGGGGATTAAAATGAGTTTCTTGGCCTGGCGGAGCGCCTCGAGGTCCACCAGAGCCGCGACATCGGGGTCCAGATCGACCAGATCGCCGCGGAAGAGGAAGTCGTCCATGGAAGCTCCAGTCACACAGTCTGACCAACCGGCAAAATACGAACAATTTAAGTTCGAGTAGGGGCAACTCTTCATCAAGCATTCTAACATGCGTGCCGAGGATACGCGAATGTCGGCGTGTCGGGGTGGCGCGCAGGCAGAAGGCCGGTTATGCTCGGCGGGCCGAAGATGGGGCGGTGGGCGTCATGCCGGATGGCCGTGAAGGAGTGGCGACAAGGTGAGCGAAGGTCGGGTGATCACGGCGCACACGCTGCGGGACTACCTCACGTGCGCGCGGCGGGTGTGGCTCGACGCGCACGGCGATCCGGCGGAGCGGGGCGAGCCGCCCGCGCCGGTGGCCGCGTCGTACACCCTCGGCGTGGAGCACGAGCGGCGTGTCCACGACGCCACCGCCGCGCTTCTGGAGCCGGTGCCGGTCGCGTCGTGGGCGGAGGCCGTCGAGGTGACGCGCGAGCTGATGGCCCGACGTGTGCCCGCGATCCTCGGCGCGTGCCTGGAACATACCGCCGCGCTGGACCTCACGGACCGCACGTTCACCCTGCGCGGGCGGGTGGATCAACTCCGGCGCGTGTCGGTCGACGGCGAGACGCGTTATGCCCCGGTCGAGATCAAGCGGCGCAGCCGACCGATCGACGCCGACTGGGTTCAACTCGACCTGTACGCGTGGCTGGTGGGCGAGCTGACCGGCACGGCGGCACCCGGCGAGCTGTGGCTGGGCGCGGACGAGCTTGGGCGCCCGGCGGTCCGCCTCCCACACGTCTATGACGCGGATCGCCTGCTAGCGCTCTTGAGCGAGGTCGCGCAGGCCCTCGACCCGGCAGCGCCGCCGCCTGTGCGGATCCGTGGGCATTGCAAGGCGTGTCCCTGGTACGCGCCGTGTGCGGCTATCGCGCGGCGTGAAGGGCGCCTTGAACTGCTTTACAGCGTGCCGATGAAGACCCGCGAGGCGCTGCGCGCCGCCGGGATCGCGTCGCTGGCCGACGTCGCGGCGTGCTCACCTGACGACCTCCAGCGGGTCAAGGGCATCGGCCCTGTCACCGCGCCGATGATCCGGGCCAACGCGCAGGCGTGGCTGGATGGCGCGCCGGTGTGGTACAACCCGCTGCCCGGCCTCTGCGTGCAGTCGGGGTGGATGTTCGACCTCGAGACGTTGAGGGACGGCACGCCGTGGTGCCTGGGCTGGTGCGACGAACAGGGCCGCGCCGCGATCGCGCTCGTTGCGCCGGTGTCCGCACCCGAAGCGGTGACGCTGCCCGACGGCCAGCCGGTCACCCTGGCGCCGGACCCCGACGCGGCGTGGCGCGTCTTCGCCGCCGACGTGGCGTCCCGGCCCGGCCCGATCTACCACTGGACGGCCTTCGACGCGGCGGTGTTGGCGCATACCGCCCCGGCGGACGTGCGGGCCACGGTCGGGCCGCGCATGCACGATCTGCACGCCTCGATCAAGCGCTGCGTCAGCTTCCCGCTGTCGAGCACCTCGATCAAGGCCGTCGCCGCCTACCTCGGCTATCGCTGGCCGGGCTACAATGACTGGTTCGCGGCCTTTCTGGACTATCAGGAGTGGCTGGCGACCGGCGACGTGGAGGCCCTGACGCGCGCCTGCACGTACCAGCGCGCGGACGTGGAGTCGATGGCGCTGGTGTGGCGCTGGCTGGTTAACGGCGCCGGCGCGCCGTCATCCGGTTGAGTCGTCGGGTTCTGTGCCGGGGCCGTCGTCAGTCTCGACCGGCTTATCTTCCGACTGCCGCCGGGCTTCCTCTGCCCGCCACCGCTTTAGTGCCTCGCTGATGCTCTCACCCTCACGTGGGACGATTCCCAGACGCCGGGCAGCAGCATACTTGATCCAATCCACGCTCCTCTCGCCGCCGTCCGAAAAGCGGATGGAGGGTCGGTCGTCCGCCTGTTTGCGTGTCTCGTCCTGGTCTTGAGGGTCCATCCTGGCCTCCGCTGGTCACTGTTCAGGCACATTGTACCCTATGCCGCTCGGGCCACATCCCGCCGTACAACGCAAACCGCCAGATAGCGCGCTCCAAATCGGGTTGGGTCGCGGTATCTGGCGGTTGGACGGATGGGCGGCAAGGGACTCGAACCCCTGACTTCCTCCTTGTAAGGGAGGCGCTCTAACCAACTGAGCTAGCCGCCCGCAGGCCCACATTATAGCCAGCCGGTAAACTGAACGTCAAGGCGCGGGGCGATCACGCGCAGTTACGACTGGCTATAGGAGCCACGTGAGGAGCCACGCGTGGCCGCGCGACACGTCGCCGGGCACCTGCTTATTTGATGCTGTTCAGCAGCTTGTCGACTTCCTTACGCAGGTTTGTGTATTCCCGCTCCAGGCGCTCCAGCGCGTCGCTCCCCGCATCCGAGCCGCGCCGCACGCCGCTTTCCAGGCTGTCGGTGACCTTCTCGCGGATCTTCTCGCCTTCCTCCGGTGCGAAGAGCAGCGCCAGGGCCGCGCCGATCCCAAGCCCAAGGAGGAGGAAGACCAGCATGTTTACCACGCCGCGACCGTCGTCTTCGAGTTCCCGATCACCCATGTAGTAGGTGCGACTCATCGTGTTCAGCTCCTGTCTCACTGCTCGCCTGCCGTGACTGTGCTGCGTATACCATGATTTTAAGCATACGCGAGGACGATTGGCGAAACACCCGCCACACGGACGGTCTTCGTCTAGGTGAGGTGGCCCGTTTGTGCCGGGACGCTCAGGATGCGTCCTCGGCGGCGGCCTGGATGTCGGCCAGCACCGTATCGAGGGCGGCGCGGTCCTCCGCATAGCGCAGCACGCCGACCTGAAACGCCGCCTGCACGGCGGGCGGGAGCCGGTTGGACAGGTCCAGCACCGGCTCGCCATCGTGGATCAGGCTGGCGGCCCGCTCCATGACGGGGCTCGGGTACGGCGTGCTCGGAAAGGGCGAGATCCCGCTGCCGAGCGCGGCCCATGCGGCGGCAGTCTCCGGCGCGGTCAGGAACTCCGCAAGCTGCAAGGTCAGCGGCTCGTCGTTCAGCAGTACGAGGAAGTCCCCGCTGACGCTCACGACGTCCGGGTTCGCGCCCGGCAACAGGAAGAAGTCCACGTCCTGGCCGGGCTGCAAGCTCGTGTTGTTCGTGATCCAGCGCAGCCCGGCGCTGGGGCCTAGGCCCAGGTCGGCGACCGGCGGGCTGGCGAACGGGGCGCGAACCGCCTCCGCCACGCTCAGCCCGGCGGCGTCTGGGGCCAGCCCGGTATCGAGCAGCGCCCCGAACTGCTCCCAGGCCGCCCGCACCTGCGGGTCGGTCCACGCCAGCGAACCGTCCGCCAGGGCGTCGATTGTGTCGGGTCCGGCCTCGCGCGCCAGCAGCGTTTCGATCACATCCGTGCTGGACTCACCGGCGAGGCTGATGGCCCAGGCGGGCGCGCCCTCGGCGCTGAGGCTCGCCGCCAGCGCGGACAGCGCGTCCCAGGACTCCGGCGGCGTCCCGATCGCGGCGAGGGCCGCCGGGTTGTGCCACGCCAGGGCGTCCACGGACAGCCGCAGGAAGCGGCCATAGACCGTGCCATCGACGGTCAGCGCGTCCGCGAGGTAGTCGGGATAGCCGGGGGTGGGCGGCCCGATGGCCGCGTCGAGCGGGATCAGGGCACCGGCCCGTGCGGCCTCCACCAGCAGGCCGGGCTGCGCCATCACAATGACGTCCGGGGGCGCATCCCCCGCGATGGCCCGCTCCAACGCCCCGGCGATGTCGGTGGTCACGCTGATGTCTACGGCGGTGTTTTGGTTCAGGAAGAACGAGAGGAGGAGCTGCTCGAAATCAACGCGATCCAGGTCGCTGTCCCACTCGGCCAGGATCCGCAGCGGCGCATACTGCGCGGGGCGTCCGGCAGCGGAGGGCCGGGGCAGCGTACCGGCGACCAACAGGATAGCGGCGACCAAGCCAACAAGCAGGGGGCGGTATGTTCGCATGGGGTCCTCCCGCGCAGCAACAAGCGTCGAACGCGTGCGATGGTGTGCGGTGCGGCGGCGCAGGCCGCTTAAGGTCAGTATACGGGCCGCGCGAGGTCACGGCAAGCAAGTCGCGGCGGGAACACCTAACCGGCGACCGGGTGTTGACTGGGTAGAACGCTTGTGCTAATCTTGCTTGTGCTGATCTTGATCGCATGACGAGGCCGGTGGACGGAGGGTGAGACATGGGCGCAACACGAAATGGGGCGCTGCCCCTGGAGGCCGTGCGTGCGGTGATCCTGCACGCACAGGGGCTGGCAACGCCCAACGGGGCCGAGCCAGCGCCCGGCCCGGAGGCGCTGCTGCGTGCGGTGGAGCAGGTGGGCTGTGTGCAGATCGACACGCTTCAGCGCGTGCAGCGCAGCCAGTACGTGGTGCTGTGGAGCCGCGTGGGGACGTACGACCCGGCTGACCTCGACCGCCTGATCTACGATCCCGCCGAGCGGCGCCTGTTCGAGTACTGGCAGCATGCCGCGTCGATCATCCCCTTGAGCCAGTATCGCTACCGGCTGCAATACATGCGATGGTTCCGCGAGGGCACCTCGTACCGCGACCGCGTGTGGCAGGTCGATATGGAGGACCACACGCTCGCGGAGCAGGTGCGCGCGCGGATCGCGGCGGAGGGGCCGCTGCGCGTGGCGGACTTCGAGCACGACGGCACCGCGCGTGGGACGTGGTGGGATTGGAAGCCTGCCAAGCGGGCGCTTGAGTACCTCTACAACCGGGGCGAGCTGATGATCGCCAACCGGGTGAACTTCCACCGCGTCTACGACCTGCGCGAGCGGGTGCTGCCGGAGTGGGTGGACCGCAGCGAGCCGACCATCGAGGAGACGTACCGCCACCTGGTCGAGCGCAGCATCCGCATGTTGGGGCTGGCCGATCCGGGCCACGCGGCGGATTATGCGTACGACCTGAAGCGCGTCACGGCGCGGCGCATCGCCCGCGAACTGCTGGACGAGGGCGTGGTGGTCGAGGTGCCGGTGACGCTGCTCGACGGCCAGACGCATTTCTTCGTGGCGCACCGCGACACCCTGCCGCTGCTGGAACAGGCCGCCGATGGGGCGCTCACGGCGGCGCGCACGACCTTCCTCAGCCCGTTCGACAGCCTGTTCTGGGCGCGGGGGCGCGACCAAGCGGTGTGGGGCTTCCGGCAGACGTTGGAGGCGTATAAGCCCGCGCCGAAACGCGAATGGGGCTATTTCTGTCTGCCGATCCTGCACCGGGACCGCCTTGTTGGGCGCTTCGATCCGAAGGTCGAGCGCGCGGCGCGGCGGCTGCGGCTGGAGGCGCTGTACCTGGAGCCGGGCGTCGAGCCGGACGACGCGCTCGTGGCGGACGTCGCGGCGGCGATGCGGGACTTCATGGCCTTCCACCACGCGGATGAACTGGTCATCGAGCGCAGCGACCCTGCCGCCTTCGGTGATAAACTGCTGGCGGCCCTGTAGCGTTCGGCCCAAACGCAGTACACTGAGGGCCGGGCCTCATACAGCGAGAGGGATCGCCATGTTTGAACAGGTGCAGGCGGCAGCGGCGCGGCTCGAGGGTGTGGCGCACCGCACGCCGGTCATGACCTCGCGCACGCTCGACGAGCGCGCCGGGGCGCAGGTCTTCCTGAAGTGCGAGAACCTGCAACGGGTGGGCGCGTTCAAGTTCCGGGGCGCGTACAACGCTATCAGCCAGCTTGACGGCCCGGCGCGGGCGCGCGGCGTGATCACGTACTCGTCCGGCAACCACGCGCAGGCGGTCGCGCTGGCCTGCCGCCTGCTGGACGTGCGGGCGGTGGTCGTCATGCCGCAGGACGCGCCGGCGACCAAGCGCGCGGCGACCGAGGGCTACGGCGCGACGGTGGTCCCATACGACCCGGCACACGAGGACCGGCGGGCGATCGCGGAACGGTTCGCCGCCGAGCAGGGCTACACCATCGTGCCGCCGTATGACGACCCTCAGATCGTTGCGGGGCAGGGCACGGCTGCGCTGGAACTGTGCCAGGACGCCGGGCCGCTGGACGCTTTGCTGGTGCCGTGCGGCGGCGGCGGGCTGCTGAGCGGGTCCGCGATCGCGGCGAAAGGCGCGTGCCCCGGCTGCCGCGTGATCGGCATCGAGCCGGAGCTGGCCGACGACGCGACGCGCTCCTTCCACACGCGCACGCTGCACACCGTCCATAACCCGCCGACGATCGCGGACGGGACGCGCACGCCCTCGCTGGGGCGGGTGACGTTCCCGCTCGTGCTGGACTACGTAGACGACATGCGCACCGTCAGCGAGGCGGCCATCATCGAGGCGGTGCGCTTCCTGTTCTACCGGGTCAAGCTGGTGGTGGAGCCGTCCGGGGCGCTGGGCGTGGCGGCGCTGCTCAGCGGTGCGGTGGAGGCGTCGGGCCGGGTGGGGGTGATCCTCAGCGGGGGCAACGTCGATGGGGCGACGATGGCGCGCATCCTGACCGGCTAGGGCGGGCGTGGCGCTAGGGTGGGATCAAAACGGCAGAATCAAAAACGCCCGGCAGATGATGCCGGGCGTTTCGTTGTCAACCTGACGCGGCTACTAGCCGAGACGGACGACGTTGCTGGCCTGCGGGCCCTTGGGGCCGCTGGTGGTCTCGAACTCCACGCGGTCGCCCTCGTTCAGCTCGCGGTAGCCGGTGCTCTGGATCGCGCTGAAGTGCACGAACACGTCCGGGCCGTTTTCCTGCTGAATGAAGCCGTAGCCTTTTTGCGCGTTGAACCACTTGACCGTGCCGTTGATGCGTTCTGCCATTTTGGGGTTTTCCTCCCACAACTGAATGGTGGTTACTGATGTTTCGTGGGGACGGCGTTGCCCAGAGACAAAAACGCCCGGCGCGGCTGGATCTGATCGCGTCGGGGCATGTGACTGCTTCCGTTAATGCGAACAACGTTCTCCACTACAAGGAAGAGTGTACAGGGTGGCGGCGTGATTGTCAAGGTGGAATTGTCTGTTGCCCCGGCGTGTGGGGCAGGCGCCGCGCCGTCGAGTTTGTCATCGGGTACGGATCGATCTTAAGATCTAGGGGCAGTGGTTGTCGTATATCCGCTAGCAAAAGGAGAAACGCCAGCACATATCGTTCGCTCAGGAACATGGGTAAATTCGGTGAAGCAGCCATGAGCGACCATCAACAAGACAGGCAGATCGACGCAACCGTATCGACCGACCGCGCGGCGCCGTGGGATTCCCTCACGGCCAAAGTCCGGCGGTTTTTTAATTATCGCCACTACGAGGTCCCCCCGGACCGCTGGAAGGACGAGTACCGGGGCGGGTCTTGGGAACGCCTCCACCGTATCGAGGAACTGGCCCATTACAGCGCCATCGTAGGCTACTGCCACTACCTGAAGCCCGGCGGCGCGATCCTCGACCTGGGCTGCGGGAGCGGCGTCCTCCAGCGGCGGCTGGCGCAGGACCAATACTCGCGTTACGTCGGGATCGACTTCTGTGAGGACGCGATCGAGGAGGCGCGGGCCATGGCAAACGGCAAGGCGTCGTTCTTCGTCGCGGACATCCAGACGTTCGAGACGGACGAGCGGTTCGATCTTCTGGTGTTCAACGAGTGCCTGTATTACCTGCCCGATCCGTTGGGCACGATGCAGCGCTACGAGCGCAACATGGCGCCCGGTGCGGCGATCATCGTCTCGATGTTCCGCGAAAAGCCGACGGTGAAGCCGTGGCAAAAGCAGACGCCGCGCGTCTGGAGCATGCTGGACCGCCACTACGAGACCATCGACCAGGTGCATCTGCGGCATGGCGCGGGCCAGGAATGGACCGTGCGCGCGCTCCGGCTTCCGGCCTGAGTCCCCGATCTTCAGCACACCTCATGGCCCCGTCCGCCCGGCGCGACGGGGCTTTTTTTGTGCGCCGCACGACCCTTCATGTCTGGGCGGCGTTGTGTCCCATCCTTTTACTTTCTTAACAAATTGTTGATCGCGTCTGTAAGTCCCAATCCCTATACTGACGAATGAGCAGAACCGTTGAGGCGGGCTGCGGCTCTGTCCGGTCAGTGTGGGGAGATAGGCCATGCGCCAGCATTGGGGTGTGCCGCTGTGGCGCAGCCTGGATACGTTTCACGTACGGCTTCAGACGATCAAGAACACCGCGCAGCAGTGGGGCATGCGGCCTGTCGTCCGGCTCGCGCTGGTAGCGGGGCTGGCGGCGGCAGGGCAGCTCGCGCTGCGCCACGAACGGATCACGTCCGGTTTCGTGCTGCTGGGGATCGCCGCCCTCGCGTTTGCCGTGTGGACGCCGTCCGCCCCGGCGCGGACGATCGCCGTGCCGGAGGCCCCCCGGCTCGCAACCGGGTTCCGGCGCACGCTGGGCATCGCGGCGCTCATCGTCGCAGGCGTCATGCTGGGGCTGGCGGCGGAGTCCTTCCTGGCGCTGCCGCCCGGTGAGATCCCCGGCGCGCTGCCCTGGGATCGGTACGCGGCTGGCATGGCGTTCCTCGTGTTCGGCGGGCTGACCCTGACGCGCGGGATGCCACGCACGTCGGTCCGGTGGGGGACCGCGCTGGCGCTGGCGTTAGTCGTCGGGCTGGCGCTGTTCATGCGCCTGTACCGCCTTGACACGCAGCCGTATGGGCTGTGGTACGACGAGGCCGTGGCCGGGCTGGACGCACGGCGGATGCTGGAAGACCCCGACTACCGCCCGTTCTTCGTCCCGGTGATCAACGTCGCGCACGTCCAGTTGTTCACCTACGCAGTCGCGCTCGCGTTAGGCGGGCAGACGAGCGCGACCGCGCTGCGGCTGGTGAGCGTGGCGTTTGGCGTCGGGGCCGTGATCAGCGCGTATGGCGTAGGGCGCGAGCTGCGCGGGCCGCGTTTCGGCCTGCTGATGGCGTTCTGTATGGCGACGATGAGCTGGGCGGTGACGTTCAGCCGGGTGGCGATGACTGGCATCGACGTGACCTTCTTCACGCTGTCGTCGTTCTACTTCGTACTGCGGACGGTACGCTACCGTTCGGCCCGGGATGCGCTGCTGGCGGGCCTGTCGGTCGGGATCGGCCTGTGGTTCTACAGCGCGTTTCGCGCCGTGCTGCTCCCGCTCGGCCTGTTCGGGCTGGTCGCCTGGCGCTTCTGGGAGCCGCGCTCGCTGCTGCTGATCGGCGTCATCGGCGTCACGCTCCTCGCGACGATCTTCCCGTTCGGCATCTTCGCCGTGCGCGAGCCGGATCTGTTTATGCAGCGCCTGGACGAGGTCTCCATTTTCAACGAGATCGAGCACGATGGCCGTTCGCTGGGTGAGGCGCTGCCGCCCAACATCGAGAAACACCTGCTGATGTTCCACGTGGCGGGCGATCGCAACGGGCGCCACAACCTGCCGGGCGACCCCATGCTCGACCCGGTCACCGGCGTGCTCTTTGTGCTCGGCCTGGGGGCGGCGCTCCTGCGGCGGCCGCGCGGCGACGTCCTCTTTTTCGCGGTGCTGCTGGTGGTGAGTCTGGCGGGAGGGATCTTCACGCTGACCTGGGAGGCGCCGCACAGCTTACGCTCAATTGGCGTGATCCCCTCGGTGGCGTTCTTCTGTGCCGTGGCGGTGCAGGGCGCATGGTCCGCTGCGCCGCGCGCGGGTGCCGGGCGGATCGCGGCGGTTGGCGCGTTGGCCGCCCTCGGCGCGGCGGTGATCGGCCTCAACTTCAAGAAGTACCATGTCGATCAACGGACGGATGCAGAGGCATGGCTGCTGCACTCCACGCTGGAGACGGTCGTCGCCCAGGAGGCGCTCAAGGTGCCGGATGGCACGCGCCTCGTGCTGCCCGACGTGCTGGTTGGACCGCCCATTCAAGAGTTCCTCGCGCCCTCGCTCGCCGGGACGTTTGAGGTGTCCGGCCTGGACCCGCTGCCCTATCGCGGCCCGGCGACGGGGCCGGTGACGATGTTCTTGACAGCCGCGCAGGACGAGATCGCCCGGTACGCGGCCCGCATCTACCCTAACGCGTCGCTGCGGGCCATCACCCCGGCGGATTACGGCGCGAAAGGCCCCCTGGCAGCAGACCCGCTGTTGTATATCCTGGACCTGTCACCGGCGGATATCACGTCCGTGCGCGGGCTGGACGCGGGCCGGGGCGTGCTGTACGCGCCGCGCGATACGCTGTACCGGCTGTGGGCAGCGGAGGGGGCCGACATCTGGCTGGACGGCGCGCGTGTGGAGCCGGGCGCGCCGGTGTGGCTGGCGCAGGGCAACCATGCGCTGACCGTCAGCCCGCCTGCCACGCTGGAGTGGCAGATCGTCGGGGATGAAACGCGCGAGCCGGTGCCCGATTGGGCGCTGTACCACGACCCGGTTGCGGCGTCGGGCCTGCTGGCGCGGCTGTACCCGAACCGGAAGTGGGCCGGGGCGCCCATCATCGAGCGGATCGACCCCTCACCGAATATGTACATCCACCTGATCCCGCTCGAACGACCCTATACGGTTGAGTGGACGGGCACGCTGCTCGTCCCTGAAACCGGGCTGTATCGCTTCAACCTGGAGGCTGGCACGGCGGCGGC
>CAZGLU010000020.1:0-6287 GCA_964526095.1 uncultured Anaerolineaceae bacterium
TCCGATCTATGGCCGCACGCTTGTCGAGCACGATCGCCCGCATGGCGGCGGGCGTGGCGGGCAGCGGGTTCTCCGGCTGCGTCGAGACCCACTGCTCGGCCTGGATCAGCAGGTTGAAGCGCTCCTCGTCGGTCGCTTCGACAGGCAGCGCGTCGTGGGCGTCCAGGGCGGCGTCGAAGTTCGCCAGCCGCTCGTTCCAGCGCGCGATCAGGGCGTTGATCGCGTCCAGCAGGCGGGTGTAGAGCGCAGCGCGGCGCTGGTAGATGAAGCCCCAACCGGACTGCGGCACGCCGGTCCGGCTCGCGCGCTCCAGCAGCCCGATCAGGCGGTCGCTGAACGTGTCGATGCCCGCCAGGATGTCGCCCCGGTGCGCCGCGAGGTCGTCAAACAGCGCGTTCAGGTCGTCCCGAAGATCGGCGGCGTCATCCCGCAGCAGCGCCGTCGCCGCGTGCGCGTTCGCCACGCGCGCCCGGTCGAGCGTCACGGCCTCGTCCTGAGCGGCCTGCGCCTCGTTGACGCGCATCACGTCGCTGGGCAGCAGGGGGCGGGAGGTCAGCACGAGGTTGCGCAGGCTGGCGACCAGCGGCATCAACTCGAAGAAGGTCACCCGGCTCAGATCGGACGACTTGCGCGCGTACTCGATGCGCACGGCGGCGTCGGGGCGCGGCGCGACGGTCTGCATGACGTGGCGCATCACCCGGTCGTCCAGCTCGCCCATTGCCGCCTCGATCTCGCCGGACAGCGTGTAGAGCAGGTCCAGCGGCTGCAAGCCCAGGTCGGCCTGCGTGATCGTGAGGGTGGTCTCGGCGGCGGTCACCGGGTCGGTCACGATCGCGGTGCAGAAGACGTTCCCCGGCGCGGGCAGCACCGAGGCCAGCCAGTGGTTCAGCGCAGGCTCGGCGGCGGCACGCGGCGTCACCGCCATGCCCGGCACCGGGCTGGCCGCCGGGTCGAGGCCCGGCTGGAGGTGCAGGCCCACGCGGTGCGTGAGCGTGATGCCACTGCGCGGCGTCTGGACGACGTCGGGAATGGGCGGGAAGTTGCCCTTGGTGTACGTGTCGAGCGTGCCCGCCGCACGGTCGTAGTTGCCCTGCGCGACCTGGTGCACGCTCTCCGCGATGGCGACATCGGCCACGGCATCGTGCGTGTCCAACAGGCGCTGGACCTCGGCATTGATCGCCGCCTCCTGGTCGTCGTCCGCATCGGGCAGGTCCTTGCCGAAGGGGTAGGTATCCTGGCCGGTCGCGCGGATGTGCTCGACCAGTTTCAGGCCGTCCATCACGTTGCGCGCCTCGATGGCCTCGATGCTGACGTCGTCGGGCGGCAGGGTGTCCTTCAGGCTCTTGGCGCGCAGCGGGAAGGCTTTGCGCAGGTCGTAGATGAACTCGTCCACCTCGGCCAGGTTGTAGCTGTCGTGCAGGCCGCGCTCGAACTGGTAGCCGAGCAGCGCGCCCAGGCTCTGCCCGGCGCGGATGCCCTCGATCACACGCAGCGCGCGCCGCACGCGGTCCGACGAGAGGTTGACCTTCAGCGTCTCGTGATTCTCCGGCGTCGCGTCCGAGAGGTAGCCGTTGCGCAGGATGGCGGCGGTCACGGCATGATTGAGCGACGGGGCGTGGATGTAGCCACCGTTGGTCGGGTCGCGCATCAGCAGCGGCGCGGCGGGGTCGGCGTTGAACACCTCGTCCAGCTCCGGCTCGAGCGTGACGGGCGTCAGCGCCTTCCCCTCGGGGCGCAGGTTCTCCACCCAGCCGTAGGCGCCCACGTACAGCCCGCGCCGCACAGCGTCATCGTCCTCGCCCTGGCGCTGGTAGCGCATCAGCATCAACTGGTAATTGAGCAGGCCCAACTGCCACGCGTCGAGCCGGTAGCTGACCGTGTCCACGTGCTCCGCGAACAGCCGCTCCAGGCGGGCCGTCGGCAGGTCGTGGAGGCGCTCCAACGCCTCCACCTGCTCGCGCAGGTCGGCGGTGGCGACCGCCTGCTGCCCGGTCGTTTCGGGCAGGATGCGCGTGATGTGGTCCGCGACGAGCAGATCATCGCTGCCGGTGATCGCAGAGCTGGTTGTATAAAGGTGGGCGAAGCGGCTCTCGCTGGATTTCGCCTGCGTCTGGACGTGGATAAAGGCCGGCTCGTGGCGGACGGCCTGCACCTGCGCGGCGTCGAACACGCCCGCCAACTCGTGCAGGCGGATGCTGGTGATCCAGTAGGACTGCATCAGCGCGTAGCGGGCCAGGATGTAAAACAGCGCGTTAGGGGGCTTGTTATCGAGAAAGCCCTCCTGGCGGCGCAGCGTCTCCAGCGAGGTACGGGCGGCGTCGATCAGCCACTGGACGTAGTTGCGCCCGTCGGCGGTGTAGGCACGGATCGGCTCCGTCTCCGACAGCGGGCGGTCGTCGATGACCGGCCCCTGCATCAAGTGCTGGTTGGAGAGGAACAGGCGCTCCAGGATGTCCGGCGCCTCGTCGCGCGTGTAGCCGAACTCGGCCAGCAGGTCCATGCCGCTCTTGACGTACCCGGCAGCGATCAGCGCCGCGATGAAGGCGCCGCCCGCGCCGTACACGTTGAGCATGTTGTACAGGTGGGTGAAGCTCTCGGCATAACGCTGGTGGTACTCGACGGAGCCAGCGTGCAGGCCGAGCACGTCGAGCAGGATGCGGTGCGGGTCGTCGTCCGGGCCGAGCGGCGCCCCGACGTGCGCCACCTTCTCCGCCATCTCGGTCCAGGCCGCGTCCAGACGGCGCAGGACGAGGTACAGCCGCGCCAGGTACGAGCCGCCGCCCACAGCCGCGCCGCCGTGCGTCGTGCTGAGGCCGACATCACCGCGCCGCAGGAGCCAGCGCATCCGCGAGAAGACGGTGGTGGGCAGCACGCCGTAGGGCTGCGCGCCGATGCGCAGCGCCGGGAGCGGCCCGCGCCCGGTGACGAAGTGGGTAAAGAAGGTGCGCGTCAGGCGGATGTCGTCGCGGCTGAACAACGGCGCCATCATCGTGTCCATCATGTAGCCGAGCGTGCCGTTCCACAGCGCGACGTTCATCGCGCGCGCCTCAAGCTGGTCGGTGCCGTCGCTGCCCTTGATGCGCCCGATCACCGCGCGGCTGAGGCCCAGGTAATCGGCCAGCCACTGCCCGTCGGGGCGCAGCATGGGGTCGGCCACCGGCGTGAACAGCATATCCGACTTCAGGTAGTCCTCGAAGGTGCCATCGGCGTCCTCGCCGTGGCCGAAGCCAGAGCCTTCCTTGTCCGTGTTGTTGGTCGGCGTGCCCTGCGGAATGAGGCTGATCCCGGTGCGCGTGAAGTGGTGGTGCTCGAACAGCGTCTCGATCAGCTCCGCCCCGCCCCTTTCGTCCGCGCTGAGGCGCACGCCGAGCACCAGCAGGCGGTCGAAGCCGACCTGCGCCTGGTCCTGCGTCAGGTCCACCTTGAAGGCCATGCCGACCCGGAGCGCCTCCTCGAAGTCGATCATCCAGCGCATCTCGTCCGGGATGATCAGGTCGCCGTCCTCAAGGCGAAGCTGCTCCTCATCCGGCGCGGACGGGTCCGGCCCGACCACCAGCGGGGACGGGATCGGGCGGCCAACGACCTCGAACGCCACCGAACCCCCGATGTAGCCGATCAGCACGAGGCGGTCCGGCATGACGTGTACCTTCGGCGCCTGCGACCAGGAGCGCTCCTTGCTCTCCACGGATTCGGGCGTGGGGAAGTCGAGGAAGGCCACCGACACGCCGACATCGGCCTTCGTCAGCGGTGGGGCCGGGGCCGCGTTCAGGTTCGCGGGGACGAAGTCCACGACCAGGGCCGCCGCGCGCTCCGCCCCGACGGATGCCTCCAACGCCTGGCGGGCCGCATCCATCGCGGCGGCGTCACCGTCCGCCAGCCAGACCGCGCGCCAGTAATCGCCCAGGGCGGCCTTCTCGGCGTCGGGCAGCGTGGCCTCGCTCGCGACGACCAGGATGATGTCGGTCGGCTGCGCTTTCGTCGGCTGGTCGGCGGCGTTCTCCGGGACGTACGCGCGCACGATCCATGCCGCGCGCCCGGCGCCGTGGCTGGCGACCAACGCACGCCACGCGCTCCGCTCCAGGTCTTCATCGCCGCCCGCCGCCCACATATCCGTCCAGAATAGCTGCGCGCTGAGGATCTCCGCCTCGGACAGCACCGGCTCGAAGCTGTCCACCGCGCAGTCGTCGGGGTAGACACGCACCCACAACTGCGGACGCGTCCCCGCCGCGCCGGGGACCATCACGGACTTAAAGCGCGTCTCGATGCGCAGCGGCAGCAGCAGGATCGGGTAGACATCGTTGAACTGGCGGATCATCTCGCGTGGGTCGGTGAAGCGCGTGAACTGCTCGAAGATCCCCGCCGCCGTCCTCGTAATCTCGCCCAACCCGGCGCGACGGCGGCTCAGGTCCGCTTCCGCCCGCTCGATGCGGGCGTCCAGGGCGGCCAAACGCTGGCGGTCCGCCTCGCTCTCAGGGTCGAGCTTGCGGGCCAGCCGCGCCCGCTCCCGCTTAAGGCGGCTCACCTGCTCCTGCGCGCTTGACACCGCCGCACGCGCCTGAGCCTGCTTGTCCCGCGCGGCATTAAGCTGCTGTCTCAGATCCTCGAAGCTCATCGCTGCACTCCATACCCTGCGTGGCGGTCAGTAATCCGTGCGGATCGCTCTGCCAGTCGGTCGCCGTCAAACCGCCCATTACCGCTGCCGCAGCATCTCCGACGCGTGAATGGCGACCAGCACCGGGACCTGGTACAGGATGTAGGCCAGGTCGGCGGCGTTGGTGTTGGGGTTCCAGGCAACGAAGCGGTCATCCTTCCACTGCGGGTGTTTTTCGCTGTCGGCGCCCGTTGGCTCCTCCAGCGAGAACGACGCGTTGATCGGGATGTGCGTGCCCGGCACGCCGGGCTGCACGTCCGCCCACGACAGGTCATTCCACACGTTCAGCCTGGGCTGCTGGTCGAGGTCGAGGCCGAAGCGCGGCTCGCCGGGACGCTCCTTGATCACGAAGAACCAGCCAGGGTCGTCGCCGGGCGTCTCGCCGCTGTCGCCCTTCGCCTCCTCGATGGTCAGGTCGAAGCCGAAGAAGTAGATGTCGGGCGCGACCTGCGCCTTGTACAGCGGCGTCTTGACCTTGTCGCGCGGCGGGTTGGCCTCCTCGGCGGGCGTCAACTCGACCAGGCGGCGCTCCTGCGTCTTGTCGATGTTGTCGTTGCTCGGCTGCCAGCGCGCGCGGTGAGCGTAGATCACGGCGTTGGGGTACTTCTTCAGCAGCTCACCGCGAATGACCAGCACGACCTCTTCCTCATCCTCGCCGCCCTGCTCACGGTGATCGTGCTCGCCCAGGTCCGAGAAGCGGGACCAGAGGTGCAGCGGCGGGATGTCGCGCAGCTTCTCGCGCAGTGCCTCCGCGTCCAGGCCCGGATCGGTGTTCAGGTAGCTGCTCACGTCCCAGAACTGGCGGAAGTAACTGCCGCGCTGGTCGGTCGGGTACTCGCGCCACAACAGTTCGCGGGCCATCTCGTGATTCAACCCGACCATGTACGCCTCGATGAACTTCTGGTTCGTCTCCAGCAGCGTGATGCTGTTCTGCTCGATCAACTGGATGTTGGGCAGGAACAACTCGGACGAGATATCGACCAGCGGCTTGTACATCGGGATGTCGAACTCCGGGTAGGCCATCGCCTCCTGGAACGTCTCGACCAGCCCATCCGCGATCCAGCCGGGCAGGAAGATGGTGCCCAGCACGCGCTTCGGCACTGTGACGTCCGGGTTGATGGCGGCCACTACCTGCCCCGTCAGCGCGCCGAGATCGATCGTCGTGCGCGGGGGCGGCGTCCCGACCGCCCCGCTGGCGACCAGCAGGCTGTTGGCGTCCTTGAGCGCGCCCTTGAAGCGCACGGCCTCCAGGCTGTCGGTGCGGCCCGGCTGCGGCGTGAAACCATCCCCCGGCTCGGTCAGGCGGAAGTCGGGCACCTTCGGCATGCGGTCGACCGCCTCCGGCGTCTGTCCGTCACCGCGCAGCGCGTCGACCGGCTGCAAGGCGCGCTCCCAGGCCGCGAGACGGCGGTAGAGCAGGATCAGCAGGGGGATCATGAACAGGCTGATCGGGATGAAGACGACGATGCACATCAGCAGGACGAAGAAGGCGATCAGCGCCAGGATGGCGAGCCGCCACCACGGGAAGCGCCGCAGCACCGCCCCGACCTGGGGCGGCACGCCAGCGGGTTCCATCTCCTCCGCCGCGTCCTCGACGGTCGGCACGCCCGGCGGCGTGACCTTCGGCGGCACGGCG
>CAZGLU010000020.1:6297-15882 GCA_964526095.1 uncultured Anaerolineaceae bacterium
GTCGATCTCGCCCGTTGCGATGCGCGTCAGCAGGTTATCGGGGCGGGCCGTCTCGGTGAAGGGCGTAGCCCGCATCAGGCGCCCGCGCGGGCGCAGGACGCGTCGCACGGCAGTCGAGGCGAGCACCGGCGGCAGGACGCTGGTGTTCAGGCGGTGGTAGGCGGTGACGCCCCCGGCCATGACGCGGCGGTGCAGCGGCGCCGTGAGCGAAAAGGCGCGCTCGACCGTCTTGGCGTAAAGCGGCGTCAGGTGCTTCGCGTACCAGACGGCGCCCGCCTCACGCGCGAACTGCGCCCAGCGGATGCGGCGGTTGGCCTCCAGGACGTCCCCGATCTGCTCCCAGGCGGCGTCCATGTACTGTTCCTGATTGGTCTGCACGACGCCGGTCCCAAACCCTGCCGAGACGCGATAGCGCGGGTCCAGGTTCAGGTCGTGCACCCAGTTGTCATTCGGGCTGAGGGGGTTCCCATCCCGATCGACCAGCAGGCGGCTCGTCAGGGCGTGCCAGCGGCCGTAGAGCGGCGGCGTGATCAGCGGGTCGGGGTCGTCGTCGGGATCCAGGTCATCCTGAAAGACCTCGTCAAAGCTGCTGTCGGCATTCGCTACGGCGGCGGCCTTGGCCTGGTAATCGTCGGCCAGGTTGATCAGGGCGGCCAGCCGTTCCTGGAAGGGGTGCGGCCGCGGCTCGTCCCACCGGTCGTACATCTCCGCCTCGGCCAATTCCTCAGGCGAGAGGTTGACGTCCGGCACCTTGAGCGCGCCGCCCAACCGCAGCACGCCGCGCAGCACAGGGTCCGTGATGCCCGGCAGGTTCGCGCCGGGGCGCTGCACGTCCATATCGCGGCGGCCCACGCGCGGATCGACCGGCTTCGGCTCCAGCAGGCGCACCAGGTATTCAAAGTCGCCCTTGGTGCCCGTGCGGAAGAACCAGCGGAAATACACCGGGTAGCTGGTCGGGTCGGGGCGCGTGCCGGAGGGGTAATCCGCCCAGGCGGAGAACGTCGCAAACGGCGCGCCCGCCGGGTCCAGGCCCAGTCCGGCCAGCCGCCCGCTCTCGAAGGTCGGGATCAGGAAGGCGTGATAGGCCGCGTTCTCCTCCAGCTTGCGCGGGCACAAGAGGCGCGAGTAGGCCCGGTCCGGGTCATCGGCCAGCACGGCCTCCAGCTTAGGCAGCACGGCGCCCATGTCGTTGCTGGTGATCTCGGTGTCGCTCGCCGTCAGGTCCTCGTTGACGTGGACGTGCGCCCAGGCCCACAGCGTTTCGGCGGGCGGGAACACGCTCGCGTCCGGCACGGTGATGTACGGGAGCGGCTTGCCCTGGATGTTGCGCCCCTCCTCGAACTCACCCTCCTTCAGCACGGCCAGCGTGATCCACGGGCGGAGCCGGTGGTTGGGGCCGGGGGCGGCGGGCGTGTAGCGCCAGGGGAAGTCCTCGTCGTAGAACTCGACGAAGGGCAGGTAGTTCGGCTCGAAGTTGGTGATCCAGTTGCGCGGCTCGGTGCGGACGATGGCGCGCGTCTCGATGCCCACCACGTCGCCGGGGCCGTAGAGCGCCACCGGGCGCGTGATCGTCTCGGTGTGCGTGCCGCCGTCGGGCGTGGTGGCGTTCAGGCTCAGCGAAACCTGGACCGACGCGCGAAGCCGGACGCCCGAATCGAGGTCGGCGGCGGTGATGTTGTTGGCGACGCCCTGGCGCAACCAGGGGAGGAAGGTGTACGTCGGCAGGGGACTCATGCTGTCACCTCAAACTGGGGGATCACATGGACCGCGTCGGCCAGCGCGGGGTTGTCGCTGACCAGGCGCTGCATGTAGTCGCGCGCCTGGGCCTCGCTGGTGAAGACCGCCTCCGTCGCGACCGTCTGGTTGTTCTCCTGGAAGGCGACCGCATACGCCTCCTCGTGCGTCACGATCGACTCGGCATAGGGCTTGTACTGCGCCTTGTACGCCTTCGACAGGCTGGACTGGCTGACGCTGGCGCCCTTCAGGAAGTGGCTGAACAGCGTGCCGATGTAGGGGCTGAAGCGCCGGACGAACCGCAGGTAGTTGTTATCGATGATGATCTCTTCGTAGCGGATGATGCGCTTCACCGCGCGGCTGGAGCGGAGCTGATCGCCGTCCACGGACAGGTCAACGCCGCTGTGCTCGCGCTGGAAGGCGGGCCGCGAGAGCTTGCTCGCGTCGTCCATCTCCTGGTACTGCGCGATGGCGAACTGGTCCTCAGCGTCGCCCTTCTTGCCCAGGCCGCCCGCAGCGACGTCCAGCGTGAAGCGTTTGGCGTCGCTGATCTTCTGGCTGCCCAGCTTGTCGATGTCGAGGTCCAGCGGCACGGCCTTCTGGCTGACGCGCAGCGTCCCGACCGGGTGCAATACCAGGCCGTCGTCGGCCTCGTCAAGCTCGCGCAGCGCCACAAGCAGGCTGTTGGTAGCAGGCACCAGCGCCTGCCAGTTTCCCGGCTTCTCCAACTCGGCCTTCAGCAGCGGGATCACGGCGATAGGCGGCAGGCTGGTGTCCCGCGTTTCGCCCCAGGTGATGTCGAAGTCCGCCGAGATCTCGAAGAACAGCAGCGAGATCGAGCCGGTGCCGCGCGCCCGCCACGGCGTCGGCCCCTCGAGCGAGAAGCGCAGCCGGATGCTGAACACACCCACGCCGAACGCCTTGAGCGACACGGAGGCGGAGATCTCCGCGATCAGGTAGAACGGCGAGAACTGGATCAGCACGTCGAAGCCGATGTGCCCCTGGACGCTGAACGCGCTGAAGCCGAAGTACAGCTCGGCCTGCGCGCCGAACTGCACGGTGTTGGACGTCACGGCGAAGTAGCCCATGACGCGGATGCGCGCCAACGGCTGGTTGATGATGTCCACCGCGATGCGGACCGGGTTCGGGAAGGGCAGCGGGGGCGGGTTGAAGCGTGGGTGGAAGCCGCCCACCGACACGACGAAGTTTGCGTCGTCGCCGAACGCGACGAGCAGCCCCATCTCGCCCTCGATCGTCATGAACAGCACGCGGGACTCGTACAGGCTCGCGAAGAAGTAGATGCGCTTCTTGTCGAACTCGATCGCCCCGGCGAAATTCACCTGCAACACGATCAGCGCGGCCTCGTCGGCGGGCAGCGCCACGCGCAGGATGCCGATGATGGCGATATTGCCGGGGATCTCGATGATGATGCCCATCGAGATGCTGATCAGCGTCGGCGTGCCCCACCCGATCTTGACCATCGGGCCGATCAGGAACTTGCCTTCCTCCGGTGGGAAGAAGGTCCGCAGGTCGCTGATGATACGCGGCGCGTTGGCGATCACGTCGCGCGGGAACATCACGCTCTCCAGCGCCCCGGTGCGCACGCCCTCCATCAGCGCGTCGAGGCGCATGGTGCGGTTCAGGCCGAGCAGCCCGCCGACGCCCAGCAGCGTGAAGCCGAAACCAAGCTGGATGCCCGTGCCGAACTCGGCGGTGATGATGATCAGCAGGGAGAACCCGGCGGAGCCGTCGGGCATCCTGGTCGTGATCAGGCCGATGGCCTTGAGGCTGAGGAACTCTGCGAAGGTCAGCTCCAGCGCCCCGGCATACTCGCCCTTCTCATGGTCGAGGAACAGGTAGCCGCCGCCCTTGACCACGCCCACATCCAGGGACAGCCCGGCGCCCTTCGGCGGCTTGAAGCCGAGCGCGAAATCGACCGGCCCCAGGTTCCCGTCGCGGCCCGGCGGCAGGCTGAGCGTCGCCTCCAACCCCATCTGCTCGATCACGGCCTGCAACGGGCCGAGCATGGCCTTGATGTCCACGCCGAGGCCGATGGGGAAGCCCGCCGGGTCCAGACCGACCGTGATCGTCAGCGCGGTCAGTTCCACCGGGCCGAGCGCGACGTGCAGCGGCACCTGGATCTCCAGCGTGGCGCTGCCAGTGAAGAACAGCCCTTCCTTGCTGGAGAAGCCCACGCCCAGGTCGAACTCGGACTCGACGCGCAGCCCGGCGAGCAGCGTCCCCAGAAACCCGTCCGCGCCGTCCATGCCGATGACGATCTTGCCCTTTTTGACCTCACCACTGGCGCTGAACTCGCCCTCGCCGTGATCGGTCAGCCAGGCGAAGCCGGCCCCGACGCGTGCGACGAACTGCCGCGCCTCGATGCGGCTCGACCCCGGCGCGCCCAGGATGATGTACGGCTCGCCCGTTTCGCGGCCCGCCGTCACCTTGACGAAGGCATCGCCCCGAAACTCGCCGCTGGGCGGGATGACGGTGATCGTGTCGTCGGGCTGGATAATGAACTCCGTGCCGACTTTGATCTCGGCGGCGATCCCGGTCTCGATCGTCACCTCGCCCGCCTCGAAGGGCGCGGTCTGGTCCAGCCCGAACACGTCCGCGATGCGGATCGACAGGCCGCGCGGACTGATGTCCGTCTTCGGGCTGATCTCGACAAAGTACACGTCCAGCACGGGCGGGCTGACGCTGGTATCGAGCACGACCGGGACGCCCGCCCGCAGGAGCAGCGCCGCGATCTTCTCAAGCAGCGCCACGCCGTCGAAGGTGGGGGATCCCCAGCCGTAGCGCGCGTTAAGCTGCTCCGCCGGGGATTCGAGGAACTCAACCAGCCGGTCGATGTGCAGCTCGCGGCGGGTGTAAGGCGGCTTGGTCGGGTCGGTCGAGCCGACGTTGGCATCGATGCGCTCGATCACGCCGATGAAGTCCAGCGCGTCGGCGGCGCCGGGGATGCGCTCCAGGTTGCGCGTGACGAGGTATTCCAGCAGGCGGCCCGGCAGCTCGTTCGCGAAGGTCGTCACGTCGCCGGGAGGCAAGCCGGTCGCGGCCCCGGCGTTGCGGATCGCGGTCGCCAGCTTGTCGATGTTCTCGACGGCCTTGCGCACGGCGTCGATCAGGCGCAGGCTGACGGTGATGATCTGCGCGGTGTCCTCGTCCTCGATGGCATCGATCAACTCAAGGGTCAGGGCCGGGAGCTGCTCGACGGTGGCGACGATCGTGCGCGCGGCGTCAGCGACGGGCGCGATGCCCTCCAGCGCGGGCGGGAACTGCAACCCCAACTCGGCAAACAGCACACGCATCTTGCCGGGCTGCATACGCTCCTGCAACGGGTCGAGCAGCCGGGCGAGCGCCAGGGCGACGGCTTCAAGGGTTCCGGTTTGTTCCTGTGGCATGGGTTACCCTGTCTCCGGAAGCGCAGGCTCAGGCAACGGGTGGCGCGGCAGTCTCAGCGACGGCTTCGCGCAGCGCGTGCGCGATCTCCTCGGCGGTGTCGTAACGCGTGCAGGCGGCGATCACGTCCAGCGAGTACTGCCGGATGGCGGCCCTGAGCTGCTCGCTGCCGTGCTCCTCCAGCACGACGGCCATGCTGGTCAGGGCGTGCTGGCGGCTGACACCCTCGATCTCGTGCGGGATGCGGTAGGATGGCTCCTTCAGGCTGCGCATGAACGCGCCCGCGAAGGCTGGACCCTGCTTGCGATGCCAGGTGGTCATGACCGGGCGCGAGCGGTTGATCAGCGTCACGATCTCGTCGAAGTTCGCCCGCGCCGCCCGTACGATCGGCTCCTGCGCGGGATCGCTCCCGAACGCGCGCTCCAGCAGCTCGTCAAGCTGGGTGCCGGGCAGCACCGGGCGGCGCACCGGCTGCGTGCGGGGCACCCGCCCCCGCGAGCGATCGCCGTCCATCGGGGAGACGCTGAGCGTGATGGCGTTGCCGCTGGCGCTCAGCGCGTTCAGCACGTTGGTGATGTGGTTGGCGAAGGTGATGTCCACCGAGTAGTGGTCTTCGTCGCCGGAATACAGCAGCCCGATGATCTCGTCGTCCTCGTTGACGATCACCGATCCGGAGTCGCCGTAGTTGGAAAAGGCTTTTTTGCCGTTCTCGATCTCGTAAGTTTCGGTGTCAACCGGCCGGATCAGGATCTGGTTGGGGATCACCGTGACGGGCGTCCCGGCGGGATCGGTGGGTGGGGTGGTCGTCACCGCGCCGATGTCGATCACGATGCCGGTGGTGAAGGCCGAGCGCATCCCGATCTTGCGCACCGTCTCGCCGACGACCGCCGACGCGGTGCCTACCACGCCGATCCGCTCATGCGTCTTGTCGTTGTTCAGGATCAGCGTCACCGCGATCTTGGGGTCGATCCGCGCGATGGCACAGTCCACATCGCTGTTCTTGATGCCAACGATCGTCTCACCAATCACACCGCACTCACAGCAGCATACGCTCGAGTAAGACGACTGGCCGACCTTTTTCTTGGCCGTCGTCGTCTCCTGGGCCTTGCTATAGATGACGTGCTTATTGGTCAGCAGGACCGTCGTGGACGAGTCCGAGTTCAGCGTGCCAAACCAGCCGAGCGTACCGTGCCCGCTGACGTCCTCCGCGCCGATGCGGATGCCGCCCTGAAGCGGGCGAAAGTTCGTGTCGTCCTCGCGCTCCACGAAGGCGCGCAGCTTGGGCTGATACACCTTCAGCACGTCGGTCTTGAAGCCCATGATCTCATCGGGGATGACATGCTCCGGCGGCAACTCGGACAGGTCCTTCTTTTCCATCACGTAGACACGGAAGACGATCTCCCCCGTCAATTCGCCGCCGGTCTCCTTGATGCCGATGCCAACACCGACCACGCCGGGGATCTGCATCAGTTGTGCCTTGGCCGCGTCGTACACCTCTTGGAGCTGCTGTTGGCGGCGTGCCAGTTCGGATCGATCGGCCATCAGTTCTCTCCTCACGCTTCCAATACAACGTTCGAGGACAGCAAGGACACACACCAAGCAGCGCCAACGGACGGTTCCGGAGGCGGAGCAGAGGGTGTGCTAGCAGGTGAACGGGTGGTTACAACTGGCCCTGGGCGTGGCGCGTGGGCTGTCACAGGGGGACAGACCGCTGAGGCGCCCTCGGCGCAGAACAAAGATGCGGTTACGGGATCGACGCATGGCCTCCTCTGCCTATGTCAGCCGCCGTGAAGGAAAAGGCCAGTGCTTGCTATGAGGGCCGCCCCGGAAGGGACATCCAGCCGGGCGAGCAGCCGATGGAGTCGTTTGTGAAATACAGAGTGAATGAGATACCGAACTATGTCCAGCCCTCATTGTAGCACAACTTTCTTTTCCAATGGAAGCACCCATTTATCCGGCGCCCCGGATCGCCGCTGCTTATGCGGGTCGTACAAGCCAGGGCATTGCCGTGCGACACGGGGGCGAGTATGATTGGGCGCGCAGCGGGGAAGCCCACGCATGACTTCCCCGCGCAGGGTTCAGAACGAGGCAGCGCCAGCCAGCGCCCACCACACACGGCCACTGCCATTCGAGCGGAAACGGCCATAGGGAGAAGTGCATCAATGATCAACGTGCCTGAGCATCTGCTTGTGACCGGGGCTTTCTTCGAGGAGGGATACCAGCCGCTCATGGACTTCGACGGGTGGCGGGTGGCCGTCCTGCGCTACATGGACGCTGTGGACCCGGCGCACTTTCGCGGCGTTGAGCGCCACCGCAACACGAACGAGGTCTTCATCCTGACGGCCGGACAGGCGGATCTGATCCTGGCGGATGGCGACGGCCAACCGACCGACACCTACGTGATTCCGATGGAGCTGAACGTCGCCTACAACATCCAGCGCGCCGTGTGGCACCACGTCGTGATGTCGCCTGACGCGCACATCATCCTGTTCGAGCGCAGCGAAACCGGCCCAGCCACCACCGACTACGCCGACCTCCAGCCGGACGTGCTGCGGGCCACCGCCGCGCAGTTCACCCTCAGCCCGGCCTGATCCGCCCGCACCAGCCGTGAATGAAGAAGGCCCATCATGACGGATGGGCCTTACATTTCACGCTATACCTATGCGCTCAACCGGCACCGGTCCGCGCTAGCCGCCGAGGTAGGCTTTCTGCACCTCCGCGCTCGACGCCAATTCGACACTCGGCCCCGCCAGCACGATGTTGCCTGTCTCCAGCACGTAGCCCCGGTTGGCGATCTTCAGCGCCATGTGCGCGTTCTGCTCGACCAGGAGAATCGTCGTGCCGCGCGCATTGATCTCCTGAAGGATGGCGAAGATCTGCTGCACCAGGATCGGCGCGAGGCCCATCGAAGGCTCGTCAAGCAGCATGAGGTCGCCGCCCGTCACGAGCGCGCGGCCCACGGCCAGCATCTGCTGTTCCCCGCCGGAGAGCGTATCCCCCAACTGCGCGCGCCGTTCCTCCAGCCGGGGGAAGTATTCAAACACGCGGCGCACCCGCGCGTTGAACTCGTCACGCGGGAGATGAAAGCCCGACAGGCGCAGGTTCTCGTACACCGTCAGGTTGCCGAAGATCCGCCGCCCCTCAGGCACGAGCGCCAGCCCCAGGCGCACGATCTGGTGCGGCCCCATGTCGTGCAGGTTCGCGCCCTTATAGACGATCTCGCCGGAGTCGGGCGGGTGCAGCCCGGCGATGGTGTTCAGGATGGTGGACTTCCCCGCCCCGTTCGCCCCGATCAGCGTGACGATCTCGCCCTCTTCCACGTCAAAGGACACGCCATGCACAGCGTGCACGCTGCCGTAAGACACATGCAGGTCACGAACATTCAGCAGCATCAGAGCGCCTCCCCCGGTTCACCCAGATACGCCTCGATCACGCGCGGGTTGTTGCGGATCTCGTCGGGCGTGCCCTCCGCGATCGTCGCGCCGAAGTCCAGCACCTTGATCCGCTCGCAGATGCCCATGACCAGGCGCATCTGGTGCTCGATCAGCCAGATCGTCAGCTTGAACTCGTCGCGGATCCAGCCGATGAAGTCCATCAGGGCCGCGATCTCCTGTGGGTTCATGCCCGCCGCCGGTTCGTCCAGCAGCAGCAGCTTGGGACGCGTCGCCAGCGCCCGCACGATCTCGACACGGCGCTGCTCGCCGTACGGCAGGTTGCGCACCGGCTCGTCGGCGTAGCGGTCCAGCTTGAACAGGCGCAGCAGGTCGAGCGACTGCCGCTCGATCTCGCGCTCCTGGCGCCGGTACGCGGGCGTATGCAGCAGCGCCCCCACCAGCCCATACTCCAGCCGCCCGTGGTGCGCGACGCGCACGTTATCCAGCACGCTCATCTGGTTCCACAGCCGGATCGTCTGGAACGTGCGGCTGATGCCCCGGGCATTGATCGCGTGCGGCGGCTTGCCGACTATGTTCTCGCCCTCCAGCAGGATCTCGCCCTCGGTGGCACGGTAGGCGCCGGTGATCAGGTTGAAGATCGTGGTCTTGCCCGCGCCGTTGGGACCGATCAGCCCGATCAGCTCGCCCGGCTCCAGCGTCAGGTTGAAGTCATTCACGGCGCGCAGACCGCCGAACTGGTGAGACAGGTGATTAATCTGCAGCAGCGTCATGATGTGCTTCCCTAAGCGAGCGGCCTGGCCGGGTGCTCCGCTTCCCGGTCAGGTTGAGGTCAATCTCGCGGAACCCAAACAAACCCTGCGGGCGGTACAACATCAGCAGGATCAGGATCAGCGGCAGCACCACCCACTTCAGCACGGCGAGCGGGCGCAGCGCCTCGATCAGGATCGTGAACAGCACGGCAGCGATGATCGAGCCGGTGATGCTGCCCATCCCGCCAAGGTAGACCATGACCAGCACCTCGGTCGATTTGAGGATGCCGAACACGCCGGGG
>CAZGLU010000021.1:0-15682 GCA_964526095.1 uncultured Anaerolineaceae bacterium
CCCCCCACCAACACCCTATCCTACACTCTTTCCCTACACGACCCTCTTCCGATCTCGCTCAAGGCGTGCATGGCGTTGTTCCCGGAGCGCGTGGGGCAACTTGGGGTTGAGGCCATCGTGCGGCTGTGGGCCGGGGAAGACCTGGGCGAGCAGATCGTCACCCCCAGCGCGCTGCTCACGGCGGACAACCTGGCGCGCTACTACCGCAGACACGCGGGCGGCTGGCAGCTCATCCCGGAGGCCGTGGCCGAACTGGACCAGACACGCTGGGACACGCCCCTCCCCGCCCCGGCCCGACGGCGCATCTCCTTCGTGATCCATTACCGCACCCACGAGTGGTACCAGAACGTCGCCGCCGCCATGCAGGAACACGCGGCCCGCCTGGGCATCGCGCTCTCGGTCGTGGACGTGAACGACAACTTGCAGGCCGAGAGCCGCGAGTTGCGGCGTCTGATCGGCAAGATGGCCGCGCGCTATGTCAACGACGGCGACACCATCATCCTCGACGCGGGCGTGCCGACGGCGAACATGGCGCAGTTCCTGCACGGCTATCGCCACCTGCACGTCATCACCAACTCGCTGGCCGTGTTCCAGGCGCTCCAGCACAACCCGGCGATCAGCCTGACGCTCACGGGCGGCGAGTTCTACCCGGACGCGGGGGCGTTCATCGGGCGCGGGGGTAAGGTGTTCCTGCGCGAGATCCGCGCTGACAAGGCGTTCATCGTGGCGGATGGCGTGTCGGCCAGCTTCGGCATCTCGGCCAAGACGCTGGCCGAGGCCGAGATCCGCCGGGCCATGCTCAACGCCGCACGCGAGGTCGTGGTCCTGGCGGACCATACCGTGCTGGGGGCCGACGCCAACGCGCGGGTGTGCGCGCTGGACCAGGTGCAGACGGTCATCACCGATGCCGGCTCGCGGGCCGAGCACCGGCTGGACCTGCACCAACGCGGGATCAAAGTCCTGATCGCGGGGCAGATCCCCAACGGCAGCGCCTACCGGGACGGCGGAGTGCCGGGCGGTCACCTATCCGAGCACATCCGGCCGCCGGGCTTGGAGGAAGGAGGCGAGCAGAACCCGTTAAGAGATGTCATCTACGAAAGCAACCCATCCCCGTTCTCTTCTTGATTATTTAGGAAAGTGAGGCGTTCACATGAAGAAATTAGTGGTGCTGTGCCTGCTCGTCGTGCTGGCGGTTCCTCTGGTCTCCGTCACCAGCGCGCAGGACATGGTGACGATCACCTTCTGGGACAACCAGCAGTCGGAGTCCGGCCTCAGCGAATACCAGCAGGCTGCGGTCGAGCTGTTCGAGGCGGAGAACCCCAACATCGACGTTGAAGTGGTGACCGTGCCCTATGCCGAGTATCAGGACCGGCTGATCATCGCCGTGCGCGGCGGCACACCGCCCGACATCTCGACGGTGGACCAGATCTGGAACTACGGCTTCGCCACCGGCGGGGCGATCATCCCGCTCGACGACTACATCGCCGCGTCCGAATCGGTCAAGCAGGAGAACTTCTTCCCCGGCGCCTGGGACTCCGCCGCCTTCGACGGGCAGGTGTGGGGCATCCCGTTCAACATCGACGTGTGGCAGTTCACCTTCTACAACAAGGCCCTGCTCGACGAGGCGGGTGTTGATCCGGAATCGCTCACGACCTGGGAGGGCCTGAAGGCTGCGGGTGAGGCGCTCACCGACCGCGACGCGGGCCAGTACGGTATCGGGCTGTTCGGGCACCTGGGTGAAGATACCGTCGTCGTCATGAACTCCTTCGTGTACTCGAACGGTGGCTCGGTGCTGGCCGAGGATGGCACCTGCGCGCTGGACGAGCCTGAAGCGGTCGAGGCGCTGGAGTTCATGGTGAGCCTGCTGCCCTATGCGCCGGAAGGTGCGGCGAACGCCGGCTCAGACAACATGCGCGAACTGTTCCTGAACGGCTCGCTGGCGATGGAGTGGTGGCCCGCGCTGGAGCAGCCGACGCTGCTGAACAGCGACCTGGACTGGGGCTTCGTGGCCGGGACCGCGCCGGAAGGCAAGACGCCGGTCGGCACGCTGGGCGGCTGGAACCTCGTGATCTACGAGGCGTCGGAGCACAAGGACGAGGCGTGGCAGTTCATCGAGTTCCTGACCAGCCCGGAGATCAACGGGCAGGTCGTGGACCTGATCCCGGCCAACATCGAAGCGGCGACCACCTTCCTGGAGGAGCAGCGTGTAGGCCCGGATGTGATCCTGGAGCACCTGAACAACGCGCGTCCGCGCCCGCTGTCGCCTGAGTATCTCCAGGTCTCGACCATCGAGCAGGAGATGATGCAGGCCCTGTTCACGGGCACGCCCGTGGAAGAGGCCGTCGCCAACGCGTGCGAGCAGATCGACGCCCTCGTGGCGGAATAGTCACCGGCAGGCTTTGTGCGCACACAACGGCTGTCTGCCCGGACCTGATCCGGGCAGACAGCGTGCCCCCTCCGACCACGGTAGCGGGATGATAATGTTATGATCGGCACAGAAAACACAGCGGCGCTCAAAACCGGCTCGATCCGGGTCAGCCGTTTCCATATGAGCAGCGACATGCGCATCGCGCTGTTGTTTGTGCTCCCGGCGGTGATCCTGGTCGGGGTGCTGATGTATTACCCCATCGTACGAGCCTTCCGGGAAAGCCTGTACGAGACGCCCAAAACCTCCTGGCTGGACCCAAACCCAGATCAGATCTACATCGGCCTGGAGCAGTATACCGGGCTGCTGAAGGACAGCACGTTCACGCAAATCCTCCAGAACTCGCTGATCTGGACGATCGGCGTCGTGCTCTTTCAGAACGTGCTCGGCCTGGCCTCCGCGCTGCTGTTAGACCAGAAGCTGCCCATGCGCGGAGCGATGCGGGCGCTGGTGCTGCTGCCGTGGGTGCTGCCCGGCGTCGTGAACGCGATCCTGTGGAAGTTCATGTACGATCCGCAGTTGGGCCTGATCAACTCGGCGTTGATCAGCCTGGGCATCACCAGCCAAAAGACCGCATGGCTGGCCGAGCCGGGCACGGCCCTTGGCGCGCTCATCGTCGCGGCGATCTGGAAAGGCTTCCCCTTCTCGACCGTGATGTACCTCGCCGCGCTGCAAAGCGTGGACCAGGAACAGATCGAGGCGGCACAGATCGACGGGGCGGGCGCGGTGCAGCGCTTCCGGCACATCACCATCCCGTCCATCTCCGGCATCATGCGCCTGAACCTGCTGCTGACCACGATCTGGACCTTCAACTACTTTGACCTGATCTGGGTCACGACGCGGGGCGGCCCGCTCAAGAGCACGCACATCTTCCCCACCATCATCTACCAGACCGCTTTCGGTGAGTTCGGGAACTTTGGCCGGGCGGCTGCGTACGGCATTATCGCGGTGCTGGTGCTGTCGGTGTTCGCGGCGCTCTACCTGCGCGAGCTGCGGAAATCGGAGGTGCTGTAGCCATGACGACGACCACCACCCCATGGCAAGCACAGCGCCGGCGGCAGAAGCTGGTGCGCAACTCAGTCCTGATCGGGTTGCAGATCCTGTTGGCGTTCGTGATCCTCGTCCCGTTCCTGTGGATGTTCAGCGTGTCGATCAAGCCAGCCAACGAGCCGTTCGCCATCCCGGTGCGGCTGTGGCCGGAGAACCCGACCTTTCAGAACTACGAGAACGCGTTCTATCCGGAGTTCCGGCGCTACTTCCTGAACAGCATCATCGTGTCGGTGGCGACGATGATCCTGTCGATCTCGATCGGGCTGCTGGCGGCGTACAGCTTCGGGCGGTTCCGGTTCCGGGGCGCGCGCGTGCTGCTGGTCGCGATCATCCTGGCGCAGATGTTCCCCATCGCCACGATGATCATCCCGCTGTACAAGATCATGAACGGCCTGCGCCTGATCAACACCTACCCCGCGCTGATCCTGGCGTATTTGACGCTGACGCTGCCCGTGTCGATCTGGATGCTGCGCGGGTTCATCCAGAACATCCCGCCCGAACTGGAGGAGGCCGCGATGGTCGATGGCTGCACGCGGCTCCAGGCGTTCCGGCGGCTGGTCGTGCCGCTGGCGCGACCGGGGATCGCCGCGACCGCCGTCTGGATCGCGGTGGTGACGTGGCAGGAGTTCCTGTTCGCGCTGGCCTTCACCACCACGCGCGACATGCGCACGCTGTCGGTGGGCATGGCGGACTTCCAGGGCCAGTTCGGGATCCGTTACGGCGAGTTGATGGCAAGCTCGGTGATGGTGTCCGTGCCGATCATCGTGCTGTTCTTCTTCCTGCAACGCTACTTCGTGGCGGGCCTGACCGTCGGCGCGACGAAGGGGTGATGCCGCCGTGAGCACCGGCGCGATCGAGCTGCGCGGCATCACGTGGGACCACCCGCGCGGCTACCAACCCCTTGCAGCGAGTGTCGAGCCGTACGCGGCGCAGACGGGCGTGCGCGTGGCATGGGACCGGCGCTCACTGAAGGATTTCGGGGACGTCCCCATCGACCGGCTGGCCGAGACATACGACCTGCTGATCATCGATCACCCGCACGTCGGGATCGCCGCCGATTCCGGCTGCCTGCTGCCGCTCGACGCGTGGCTGGACCGGGAGACGCTGGCGGCGCTGGCCGCTCACAGCGCCGGGCCGAGCCACGCGAGCTACTCTTACGCCGGGCACCAGTGGGCGCTGGCGATCGACGCCGCGATGCAGACCAGCGCGTACCGCCCGGACCTGCTGGACGAGCCGCCCCCCGCCAGTTGGGACGCCGCGCTCGACCTGGGGCGGCGGCTGCGCGCGCGGGGCCGCTGGCTGGCGCTGCCGCTCGTCCCGACGGACTGCATCTGCTCCTTCCTGACGCTGTGCGCGGGCCTGGGCGATCCGCCGCGCGAGGAGGGGGGATGGGTCCGCCGCGAAACGGCACACGCGGCGCTGGAGTGGCTGCAAGCCGCCGCCGCGCTCGCGCACCCGGAAAGCCTGGAGTGGAACCCGATCGCGCTGCTGGACCACATGAGCGCGCAGGACGACGTGGCCTACTGCCCGCTGACGTTCTGCTACACGAACTACGCCCGCGACGGGTACGCCGCGCACCGGGTCCGGTTCGGGAACGTGCCCGGTGGGCGCGGGGCGCTGCTCGGCGGGGCGGGCTTTGCGGTGTCGGCACGCTGCGCGCACCCGGAGGCGGCGTGTGCGTACGGCGCATGGCTGTGCGGCGCGGAGGTGCAGCGCACGCTTTACGTGGAGCACGGCGGCCAGCCGGGTCACGCCGCCGCATGGCACGACGAGCATGCCAACCGCCTGACGAACGGCTTCTTCCGCGACACGTGGGAGGCCATCGAGCGCGCCTACGTCCGGCCCCGCCATCGGGGCTTCGTGCCGTTCCAGGAGGCGGCGGGGCGCACGATCCACGCGCTGCTGCGCGGCGAGGGCACGCGGGAAGGCTGTGTCGCAACGCTGGAGGAATTGGTCGCGGCGCACCGGTGATCGGTTCTCTTTTTTTGCGCCGATTACTTGCTATTCGCGTGATAAATAACTGAGCAAAGGGGTGAACAGTGGCCGCTTCCACCGCCCTAGACGGGCCGATCTTCCAGGCGCAGATCGATTTGACCGACGTCATTCCGCTGAACGTCTATCTCGTGAAGGGGACGCGCTACGCCGTGTGGATCGACAGCGGCGTGAAGCCGATGTTCCCCAGGCTGGTCGAGACGATGGGGCGGGCGAGCGTATCGAGCGACGACCTGCGCTTCATCCTGCACACGCACTCGCACCACGATCACATCGGCTGCAACGCACAGTTGCAGGACCTCACCGGCTGCCTGATCGCCGGGCCGGGGCACTACGCCGCGTGGCACGCGGACTTCGAGCGCCACTACCAGGAGTTCGCGCGGCCCTTCCCGCACCTCGTCCCGGACACGCCGGAGCTGCGCGAGGTGGTCTTCGGGCCGCTGGACGAGCCGCGCCCGCTCGACCTGATCATCGACGAGGGCGCGCGCTTTAACCTCGGCGGCGACGTGTCGCTGGTCGCGTACAGCTTCCCAGGCCACATGCTGGCCGAACTGGGCTGGTTCGAGACCTCGACGCGCACGCTGATCCTGGGCGACGCGATCACCGGGCTGGAATGGCCGATCTTCCACAGCCACCTATCGGTGCAGGGCTACCGCGACACGCTGGACAAGATCCGGCGGCTGTTGGGCGAACTGAACATCGGGCGCGTGCTGTTCGGGCACTTCCCGCCGATGTCCCCGGCGGAAACGGAGGCGCTACTGGACCGCGCGGCGCGCTACATCGACGCGGTGGAGGCGATGATGCTCCGCATCCTGGCGAGCCGGGCGCAGGTCTCGCTGGCCGACCTGTGGGCCGAGACGTGCAGGCGCATGGAGCGCGAGGAGGACTTCCGCGCGCTGAACATGATCGCGGCCCACGTGCAGGACCTGCTGGCGCGCGGGTTGATCCGCGAAGTGGCGGCGGAGACGTACGCGCTGCGCGGCTGACGGAGGGAGCTTAGTTGAGGTGATGCAGCATTTGCGGCAAGGGGTGAAACGCACATGATGGCACTCGAAGGCATCCGGGTGGTGGATTTCACGCAGATGATGCTCGGCCCGTTCGGGACGCAGTTCCTGGGCGACATGGGCGCGGAGGTGATCAAGATCGAGCGGCCGCGCGTGGGCGAGTGGGAGCGCGGCCTGGAGTCGATGGGCGAGCTGCTGGCCGGGACCAGCCCGTTCTTCCTGGCGATGAACCGCAACAAGAAGAGCGTGACGGTGAACCTCAAGGACCCGCGCGGCAAGGAGATCATCTACCGGCTGGTCGAGACCGCCGACCTGGTGGCGGAGAACTTCCGTCCCGGCGTGCTGGACAAGCTCGGCCTCGGCTATGAGGACCTGCGCCGCGTCAACCCGTCGATCGTGTACGTGGCGGGCAGCGGCTACGGCCCGGACGGGCCATACGTGAACCGCCCCGGCCAGGACCTGCTGGTGCAGTCGATCTCAGGGCTGGCGGCGCACACCGGCCGGGATGGCGAACTGCCGACCCCAGCGGGCACCTCGTTCGTGGATGCTAGCACGGCGCTGCTGCTCGCCTTCTCCGCGATGGTCGGGCTGTTCCACAAGCAGCGCACCGGCCAGGGCCAGCGCATCGACGTCAGCCTGTTCAACACGGCGATCGCGCTCCAGTGCCAGGAGTTGGCGGCGTTCATGAACCTCAACCAGCGGTGGCGGCGCAGCGCGAGCAGCGCGGGCAGCCCGTGGCTCGGCGCGCCGTTCGGGATCTACGCCACCGCTGACGGCCACATGGCGATCGCCATGACGTCGCTGCGGCTGCTCGGCGAACTGCTGGACCTGCCGGAGCTGGCCGAGTACGACGACGCGCGGCGCGCCTACGAGCACCGCGACACGATCAAGCCGCTGATCCAGGAACGGCTGCGCACCGACACCACCGCCGCGTGGATGGCGCGCCTGCTGGAACGCGACGTGTGGTGCGCCGAGGTCCAGGACTTCGAGGACCTGATGCACGACCCGCAGGTGGCGCATAACGAGCTGATCCAGACGATCCAGCACCCGGAGGCGGGCGAGATCAAAGTGGTCGGCGTGCCGGTGCGCTTCAGCGAGACGCCGGGCAGCATCCGACTCGCGCCGCCGACGGTCGGGCAGCACAACGACGAGGTCCTGCGCAGCCTGGGCTACAGCGCGGAAGAGGTGGCGGAACTGCGCCAGGAGGGGGTGATCTGATGGCCGAGGGCGAGCTGGTCCTGTTTGAAACGCCGCGCGAGGGCGTGGCGCTGCTGACCTTCAACCGGCCTGACAAACTGAACGCGCTCAGCACGCCGCTGCTGCACGAGTTCGAGGCACGGCTGCGCGCCGTGGCCGCCGACGACGCGCTGCGCGTGCTGATCCTGACCGGCGCGGGCGACCGGGCCTTCGTCGCCGGGGCGGACATCGGGGAGTACGCGGGGCAGAGTTACGCGGCCTTCGTGGATTACCAGCGGTATGCACGCGGCCTGTTCAGCACGCTGGACACCTTCCCCAAGCCCGTCATCGGCGCGATCAACGGGTACGCGCTGGGCGGCGGGTTCGAGATCGCGCTGTGCTGCGACGTGCTGATCGCGGCCAGCAACGCACGCTTCGGCCTGCCGGAAGGGCTGCTCGGCCTCAGCCCGGGCGGCGGCGGCACGCAGCGCCTGACGCGCGCCGTGGGCCGCTACGTGGCGGCGGACGTGCTGCTTTCCGCGCGGCGGCTGTCGGCGGAGCGGGCGTACGAGTTGGGGCTGGTGGCGGAGGTCGTCGAGCCGGGCGAGCTGCTCGACGCGGCGCTGAAGAAGGCGGACTACATGCTGAAGGTCGCGCCGCTGTCCGCCCGCGAGATGAAGCGCCTGATCCGTGAGGGCGTCGAGGCGCCGCTGGAAACGGGCCTCTCGCTGGAGCAGGAGGTGCTGTTCCGGCTGTACACCACGCAGGACGCCGCCGAAGGGATCCGTGCCTTCGTCGAGAAGCGCGATCCTCGGTTTACGGGAGCATAGGGGAGCATAGGAGGGACGCATGGGACGACTGACAGGCAAGGTCGCGATCGTGACGGGGTCCGGGCTGGGCATCGGGCACGCGGCGGTGATCGGTCTGGCGCGCGAGGGGGCACGCGTGGTCGTGTCGGACATCAACGACGCGGCGGGCGAGGCGACCGTCGAGCAGATCCGGGGGATCGGCGGCGAGGCGTTCTACCAGCATGCCGACGTCGGCAGCAGCGCGGACATGGAGCGCCTGATCGCGGCGGCGGTCGAGCGGTACGGCAAGCTCGACGTGCTGGTGAACAACGCGGGGATCGCGGTCGGCGGGTCCGTCACCGAGATCAGCGAGGACGATTGGCACCGGGTCATCAACATCCACCTCAACGGGACGTGGCGCGGGATGCGCTACGCCATCCCGCACATGATCGCCAACGGCGGCGGCTCGATCGTCAACGTCAGCTCGGTGCAGGCGCTGATGGGCTTCAACGGCTGGTCCGCCTACGCCGCCGCCAAGGGCGGGATCCTCTCCCTGACACAGCAGGCGGCCATCGACTACGGCCCACACAACATCCGCGTCAACGCCATCGCGCCGGGCACGATCATGACGCCGATGAACGAACAACGTCTGCGCGAGGAAACGGACAACCCGGACGAGCTGCTCGCCACGTGGGAGGGCTGGCACGCGCTGGGCCGGGTCGGGAGGCCGGAGGAAGTCTCCGACCTGATCGTGTTCCTGGCCTCCGACGAGTCGTCGTTCATCACGGGCAGCGTCGTCAAGATCGACGGCGGCCTGACGATCAAAAGTTGCTGACAAAAGTTGCTGACAAAAGCTGCTGACGAAAGCTGAGCGGAGGCGCGCGATGCGATGGGTACGCTTTGAGCATGAGGGGACCGCACGCTGGGGGCAGCTTGCGGATGGGGTCGTTCATATGGTGGCCGCGTCGTGGGCGGAGATCCTGGCGGGCGCGGCTGCGGAGCCGGTCGGGACGCTGGACTTGAACGCCGTGCGGCTGCTGGCGCCGGTCGAGCGGCCGGGCAAGGTCGTCGCGGTCGGGCTGAACTACATGGATCACTGCCGCGAGACGAACACCGAGCCGCCGCGCCGCCCGCTGTTGTTCGCCAAGTACCCGACCGCCATCGTGGGGCCGGGCGCGGCGATCCGCTGGTCGCAGAAATTGACGCAGGAGGTGGACTACGAGGCGGAACTGGCCGTGATCATCGGGCGGAGGGCGCGGCACGTCGCGGAGCAGGACGCGCTGAGCTACGTGTTCGGCTACACCGCCGGTAACGACGTCAGCGCGCGCGACCTCCAGTTCAGCGACGGGCAGTGGGTCCGCGCCAAAAGCCTCGACACGTTCTGCCCGCTGGGACCCGCGCTCGTCACCGCCGACGAGGTCCTGGACCCGCAGGCGCTCCACATCACGTGCGAACTGAACGGCGAGACGGTCCAGGACAGCACCACGGGCGAGATGATCTTCGGCGTGGCAGAGCTGGTCGCGTTCTGCTCGGAGGCGTTCACGCTGGAGCCGGGTGACGTGATCCTGACCGGCACGCCGCACGGCACGGGCGCCTTCCGCGACCCGAAGCTGTTCATGCAGCACGGCGACCGGGTCGCGGTCGAGATCGAGCGCATCGGGCGGCTGGAGAACCCCTGCGTGGTCGAGGACCGGCCATGACGCAGCACGGGCCACACACCTATCTGGTGACCGGCGCGCTGGGCTGCATCGGGGCGTGGACCGTCGCGCACCTGCTGTGGCAGGGCGAGCGCGTGGTGAGCTTCGACCTCGACACGCGCGGCCACCGGCTCGACCTGCTGCTGTCGCCGGAGGAGCAGGCCGCGATCACGTTCGTGCGCGGGGACCTGGCCGACTTCGCCAGCGTCGCGGAGACATTCGCGGCGCACGGCATCACACACGTGATCCACCTCGCAGCGTTGCAGGTGCCCTTCTGCCGCGCGGACCCGGTCAAGGGGGCGCAGGTCAACGTCGTGGGCACGGCCAACGTCTTCGAGGCGGCGCGGCAACACGGCGTGCCGCAGGTCGCCTACGCGTCCTCGATCGCCATCTTCGGCGCGCCAGAGGACTACCCGCCCGGCCTCCTGCCCAACGACGCGCCGCCCCGCCCGCGCACCCTGTACGGCGTGTACAAGCAGGCGAACGAGGGCATGGCGCGCATCTACTGGCAGGAGCACGGGTTGGGCAGCATCGGCCTGCGGCCCTACACCGTCTTCGGGCTGGGCCGCGACCAGGGCCTGACCAGCGACCCGACCCACGCCATGCTGGCGGCGGCGCGGGGCGAGCCGTACCACATCCAGTTCGGCGGGCGGCTGCAATTCCAATGGGCGTCGGACGTGGCGCAGCAGTTCATCGACGCGGCGCGGCAGCCGCCCACCGGCGCGTACGCGCTCAACATGGGCGGGACGGTCGCGAGCATGGCCGAGATCGTGGCGCTGATCCAGGCGGTGCGGCCCGACGCGGCGATCACCTGGACGGAGCAGGCGCTGCCCTTCCCCGAAGAACTGGACTATTCGGCCCTGGGGGAGGTGGCCGGACGCGTCTACATGACACCGCTGGCCAACGCGATCCGCGCGACGATCGAGGCGTTCGAGGCGCGGCTGTCAGACGGACGGATCACGTGACGGCGGGAGATCCCGGCCGTTAACCGCCTGAGAAAGATCGTCTGAAAAAAGGTGTGCTGCGCCCCTGTCGCGCGACTGGCCCCCTGACGCCCCCGCGAGTATCATAGGCCCGGTATCGCAGTCGATGATACGAGGGGGAGTTGCGAATGGACGCAGTTGGACAGCGGGCGCCCGCCCGGCACGCGGCCGAGGACGATCTGGCACGGGCGTACGCCGCCTTCCGGGCGGACTACCCCGCCTTCGATGCGGAAGCGGTCGCGGCGCTGCGGGCGCGTGAGTACGCGCGGCTGGACGAGCTGGGCCACGTCTACCTGGACTACACCGGCGGCGGGCTGTACGCGCAGAGCCAGCTTGACGCGCACATGGCGCTGCTGCGCGGCGGCGTCTACGGCAACCCGCACTCCAGCAATCCGACCTCCCTGGTAATGACGCAGCTTGCCGAGCGCGCCCGCGCCTACGTGCTCGATTACTTCAACGCCTCGCCCGACGAATACACCGCGATCTTCACGCAGAACGCCAGCGGCGCGCTCAAGCTGGTGGGCGAGGCGTACCCCTTCTGCCCCGGCAGCCAGTACCTGCTGACCTTCGACAACCACAACTCCGTCAACGGCATCCGCGAGTTCGCCCGCGCCAAGGGCGCGACCGTCACCTACGCGCCCGTCCTGCCGCCGGAACTGCGCATCGACGCCGACCGCCTCACGGCGCTGCTGGATACGGCGCAGCCCGGCGCCAACAACCTGTTCGCCTACCCCGCGCAGTCCAACTTCTCCGGGGTGCAACACGACCTGACCTGGATCGCACACGCGCAGGCGAAGGGGTGGGACGTGCTGCTCGACGCCGCCGCGTTCGCGCCGACCAACCGCCTGGACCTCAGCGCCTGGCACCCGGATTTCGTCTCGCTCTCGTTCTACAAAATCTTCGGCTACCCGACCGGCGTCGGCTGCCTGATCGCGCGGTGCGGCGCGCTGAAGAAGCTGCACCGCCCCTGGTTCGCGGGCGGCACGATCACGATCGCGTCCGTGCAGGGCGACGGCTATTACCTGCGAGATGGCGCGGCCGCGTTTGAGGACGGCACCATCGACTACCTCAACATCCCGGCGGTGGAGATCGGGCTGCGGCACGTCGCGGCGGTGGGCATCGACGCGATCCACACGCGCGTGATGTGCCTGACCGGGTGGCTGCTCCGGGAACTCCTGGCGCTGCACCACAGCAACGGCGAGCCGCTGGTCCACTTCTACGGCCCGCTGGACACCACCGCACGCGGCGGCACGATCACCATCAACCTGTTCGACCCGGCGGGCAAGCTGTTCGACTACCGCGAGGTGGAGGCCGAGGCCAACGAATGCAACATCTCGCTGCGGACGGGGTGCTTCTGTAACCCCGGCGCGGGCGAGCAGGCGCACGGCCTGACGCGCGACGACCTGGCCGACTGTTTCGGCAGGGAAGAGCGCATGACTTTCGAGGACTTCATCCAGGCCATGAGTGGGCGCGTCAAGGACGCCGTGGGTGCGGTGCGGGTCTCGCTGGGCATCGCGTCGAACTTCACAGATGTGTACCGCTTCGTAGCGTTCGCGCGCACGTTCCTGGACCGGGAGGCGTAGCACGGCGCGGGCGTTTGTGTAAAGCGCACGACAAGTGCGGGCGAATTTGTCAGACGTTACAAACAAAAATCTGTTTAAATCCCGGTCCCTCCCCCATCCGGCCCATACGGTCACGGCGCTGCTTAGTGATTTTGACCATGAAGGCGGCCCGCCGAACCGTCTATGATCGAACAATCCAATGATGCCCACCCAGGGCACTGGCACGGAATGTCTATCACCGACACAAAGTCGGCACTCAACCCGATTCACTTCCTTGCTTGACTGTTGACATCGCGAGTTTGAAGGCGGCGAGTTGTCCGGTTGCGATCAACCCGCCGCGACGCATAACCGTAGAGCGGCTCAACGGTTCATCGAGGCACAGTCACACAAGCCTGCGGCCTGTGGGGGCAGCGCCAGGAGCGAGGCCCACAGGCGGTAGAGTGTTGGGAGGCGCGACTCAATGTACCAGACATACCCGGCGAACCAGGGGCTGTACAACAGCGCGTACGAGCGTGACGCGTGTGGGATCGGGTTCGTCGCCCACATCAAGGGCGACGCGTCCCACGCGATCATCCAGCGCGGGCTGGAAGTCTTGCACCGTATGACGCATCGCGGGGCCGAGAGCGCGGACAACAAGACCGGCGACGGCTCAGGCGTGATGCTGCAGCTTCCGCACGCCTTCTACCACGACGAAGTGCGCGGCCTGCCGGACCCCGGCCGCTACGGCATGGGCGTGGTGTTCCTCCCGCGCGACGCGGACGAGGCGGCGACCTGCATGCGCGCCTTCGAGCGCTTCATCGACCAGGAGGGCCTGCGGCTCGTCGCGTGGCGGGATGTGCCCGTCCAGAGCGACGTCCTGGGCGACATCGCGCGCGCGGCGGAGCCGACCGTCAAGCAGGTGTTCGTGGCGGGCGGGCCGGAGCTGGACCAGGCCGCGCTGGAGCGCAAGCTCTACGTCGTGCGCAAGCAGGTCGAGCGCGCGATCCGCGAATCGTCACTGCGGCAGGCGCACCAGTTCTACGTCACCCACCTCTCGACGCGCACGGTGGTCTACAAGGGCATGCTGATGCCCGAACAGATCAAGCGTTACTACCCGGAGCTGTCCGACAGCCGCGTGGTCAGCGCGATCGCGCTGGTGCATTCGCGCTTCAGCACGAACACCTTCCCCACCTGGGACCTGGCGCAGCCCTTCCGCGTGGTGGCGCACAACGGCGAGATCAACACGATCAAGGGCAACCGCTTCTGGATGAAGGCGCGCGAGGCCAGCTTTGAGTCGCCGCTGTTCGGGGACGACATCAAGAAGCTGCTGCCCATCATCGAGCCGGACAAGAGCGACTCTGCCTCGTTCGACAACGTGCTGGAGCTGCTGGTGCAGGCCGGGCGCTCGCTGCCGCACGCGCTGATGATGATGATCCCGGAGTCGTTCAACCACCTGAACCCGATCTCGGAAGACCTGAAATATTTCTACGAGTACCATTCAGCCTTTATGGAGCCGTGGGACGGCCCGGCCTCGATGATCTTCTGCGACGGGCGGCTGGTCGGCGGCACGCTCGACCGCAACGGGCTGCGCCCCTCGCGCTACGTGGTGACCAAGGACGACCTGATCGTGATGGGGTCCGAGGTCGGCGTGCAGACGTTCGAGCCGGACCAGATCGCGGCGAAGGGCCGCCTGATGCCCGGCAAGCTGCTACTGGTCGATACCGAGGAAGGGCGCATCATCCCGGACGCCGAGATCAAGGACCGCATCAGCCACCAGCAGCCCTACCGTGAGTGGGTCCAGGAGAAGCGCATCACGTTCATCAGCGTGCCGCTGAAGGAGCCGGTGCCCGTCGGGATGCCCGCCGACCGCCTGCACACGATGGAGCTGGCGTTCGGCTACACCAAGGAAGACATCGAGAACATCCTGCTGCCCATGATCGAGACGCACCAGGAGCCGGTCGGCTCGATGGGCACCGATACGCCGCTGGCCGTGTTCTCGGACCGGCCCCAACGCCTGTTCAACTACTTCAAGCAGACGTTCGCGCAGGTCACCAACCCGGCCATCGACCCGATCCGCGAGCAACTGGTCATGACGCTGACGAGCTACATCGGCAAGGAAAGCAACCTGCTGGCCGAGACGCCCGAGCACTGTCACATGATCCAGTTCAAGCGGCCGATCTTCTCCAACCTGGACATCTTCAAGCTGCGCAACTGGGACAACCCCGATTTTAAGGTCGGCACCATCGACATCGTCTTCCCCGTCAGCGAGGGGGCGGCGGGCCTCAAACCGGCCATGGACCGCGTATGCCGCGAGGCCGAGCGCATGGTGGACGAGGGCTACGACTTCCTGATCCTCTCCGACCGCGCGGTGGACGCCGAGCACGCGCCGATCCCGTCGCTGCTGGCCTGCGCGGGCGTGCAGCACCACCTGATCCGCGTCCAGAAGCGGACGCAGTGCGCGCTGATCATCGAGACGGCGGAGGCGCGGGAGGTGATGCACTTCGCGCTGCTGTTCGGCTACGGGGCGAGCGCGGTCAACCCCTATGGCGCGTTCGCGGTGCTGCACGACCTGTTCAAGGCCGGGCGCCTGCCCTCGGTCCAGAATTACCTGGAGGCCGAGAACATCTACATCGACGCGATCGACAAGGGGCTGCTCAAGGTGCTCTCCAAGCTCGGCATCTCGACGCTGCGCAGCTACCACGGCGCGCAGACGTTCGAGGCGATCGGGCTGAGCAAGGCGCTGGTGGACGAGTACTTCACGGGCACGGAGTCGCGCATCGACGGGATCGGCCTGGAGGAGATCGCCACCGAGGCATTGATGCACCACAGGCAGGCCTACGTCGAGCGCCCGGCCCTGCTGCCGTCCGAGGGCATCTACCAGTATCGCAAAGACGGGGAGAAACACGCCTGGAACCCGGAGGCGATCTACCTGCTCCAGTGGGCGGTGCGCACCGGCGACTACGGGAAATACAAGGAGTTCGAGATCGGAAGAGCGTCGTGTAGGGAAAGAGTGTAGGATAGGGTGT
>CAZGLU010000022.1:0-8075 GCA_964526095.1 uncultured Anaerolineaceae bacterium
CGATGCGCAGCGCCAGCCGGAACTGGCGCAGGACGTGGCGCACGCGCGGCTTGTCGAAGGGGCGGAAGTCCACCGAGGGGTTGAGCTGCTCGACGAACGGCGCGGACCCCTCGCGCGGCAGGTACAGCAGCACGCGCGCATCGGGCAGGGCGCTCGCCAGCCGGAGGCAATATTCCTCGAACTCAAAAGATACAAAGGCAACCTTCATCCCCGTCACTTCCCCTCCCTATGCGGCCCCTATCAAACCGCCGGTATGAAGTCCAGCAGCGGCAGCAGGACGGACTCCCAATCGGCGTTCTCCGTGTAACGGATCGCGTTCTCGCTGTACCGCTGCCGCAGCGCCGGGTCGGTCAGCAGCTTGATCGCCGCCGCCGCCACGGCCTCCGGCGTGCGCTCGACCAGCTCGCCCGCGCCCGACTCCTCGATGACCTCCTCGGCCTGCCCGACGCGCGTCGTCAGCACGGGCAGCCCGGCAGCCATGTACTCGCGCACCTTCATCGGCGAGGCGTACTTGACGAACTCGCGCGGCTCGTAGAGCGCCACGCCGACGTCGGCCTGCCGGATGTAGCTTGCCAGTTGGTCGTGGGGCTGCCGGCCGCAGAAGGTCACCGCGTCCCCGAGGTTTAGCTCGGCGGCGAGGCTTTCCAGCCCAGGGCGGTAATCCCCATCGCCGACGATCAGGAACCGGACGTCCGGCACGGCTTTCCGCACCAGCGGCAGCGCGCGCAGCATCAGGTCCACGCCCCACGCCTCGGACAGCAGCCCGATATACAGCAGCGTCGGCGGGTGTGGCACCTTCTCGCGCCCGGCGGCGAACTGCTCCAGCATCACGCCGTTCGGCACGACGATCACCTTCTCGGCACCCTGCTCGCGGCGCAGCGCGGCCAGCGGCGTGCTGACCGACACCACGCCGTCGGCGGTGGTAGCGGCCCACCGTTCCTTGCGTGTCAGCACCGCCGCCGAGAGCCGGTCGGCGGCGTCGAGGTGTGCCGCGAAATAGTCACAGTCGTCGAAGATCACCTTCTCGAACACGCCGCGCCGCTTCAGCAGCCGGACCATGAACGCGTAGTGCGGGAAGGTGTAGATGCAGTGGGTGAACCGCTCGCGCTTCAGCCAGCCGGGCAGCACGAGGTAGGCCCACAGGTCGCCGACCGCGTTCTGAAGGAACTGCGGCAGCTTCAGCTTGCGGATCACCACATGCCGGACGTTACCCTCGCGGTATTCCTGGCGGCGGTCAAACAGCAGGTTCCGGACGCTCTGGAGCATCTTCCGCGCGAAGCCGACCGGCGGGCCGCCGTAGAGGTTCGACACCGACACGAACACCACCTCGTCGGTGTGCGCTGCGATGAAGTCCGCGACGTGGAAGAAACGGTGATTCGGCTCCAGCTCCAGGTCCACCCCGCCGATCAGCAAGATACGTCGGGGCATCCCCACCCGTTCAGCGTGGGTCATCGATCTATCTCCACTTGCCCCTCGTCGCCGCCGCGCGGCGCTAGACCAGCGTGTTCAGCGTCTCCGCCAGCTTGACCGCCAGCGCACGGCGGTCGTACTGCTCGATCCCGTCCAGGCTGACGCGCATCGGGTCGCCCGCCTCCCGGCGCTCGTACACCTTCAGGATGTGCTCCGCGATCGCGTTGGCGTCGTGCTGCGAGGTCGTCAGCCCGAGGCCGTGCCGCTCGATCAGCCTCGACGCCGCGCCGGGCACGCTGAGCAGCAGGATCGGCGGGCCGCCCACGGCCCAGTATTCGTAGATCTTGCCGGGGATCAGGGTCGGGAAGCCGTCATAGTTCATGGTCAGCAGCAGATCGGCGGTCTTCAGCAGCCGGATGAACTCGTCCTGCGGCAGGTGCCCCACCTCGCAGACGGTGTCGCTCAGGTTCATCTCGCGCACCATCTCCTGGTATACCTCCGGCAGCCTGCCGGTGAAGACCATCTTCAGCCGCTCCTTCAACTCCGGTCGCTGCGCCTGAAGCTGGAGCAGCGCCTCGAACAGCGGCTTCGGGTTGCGGTGCCAGCCCCCTTCCACACTGAGCAGGCCCGCGTGCACGATCGTGAACTCCTCGCCCGCCCCGTGCCCCGTTGGGATCGTCTTCGCCGCCTCGAAATCAGCCAGGTCCACGCCGTTCGGGATGAAGACGAACTTCTCCTTCGGCTGTCGCGGGTAGCGTGCCACAAAGGCATCCCGGCTGTACTCGGTGACCAGGATCACCTTGCTGGCCGACTGCACGACCCACCGCTCCAGCCACCGCTCGACGGTGCGCTTGAACCACGGCTTGTTCGCGTGCCAGGGCGTGCCCACCCAGTCGTCACGGATGTCCACCACCAGCGGCTTGCGGGTGAGCCAGCGCAGGATCGCCCCGGCGAGCGTGGCCGAGTGCGGCGGCGCGGTGACGAAGATCACGTCGATCCCCTCGCGGCGGATCACCTTGCGGCCTGCGCCCACTGCGATCGGGACCCACGGCAGAAGCTCGTCCGCGACCATCAGATAATCGCGGACGAAGTTGCGGATCGCGCGCAGCGTGTTGACCACCACCGCCGCCACCTTGCTCTTTTCGCGCGCCTCGCGCCCGCGCTCCATGAACTCCACGGACGGTTCTCCGGCGGCCGTGCGGTAGATCACCACCTCGTCGGGGATGTCCGCGAACAACGCCTCGCTGCCCTGCTTGCGCTGCGTCTCATATTCCTGCCGGTCGTCGATCGTCAGCACGCGCGGCAGCCAGCCGAGGCCGGTCAGGTATTTGATAAACTTGACGACCCGGATCGAGCCGCCCACCGAAAAGAACGGCGGGAACACGTACGAGATCATCAGGACCTTCTTGCGGGCCCCGTTAGTCCGTGGCGTCGCCTCGGCCATGGATACTCCTCGCTGTATGCGTCGTAAAACAAACCCGGTAGCACCTGCACCATGTATCGCGGCGCGCAGGTGACGGCCAGGGCGCGTTCAGACGCCCCGGCCACATTCAGAACAGCCCTAACGCGCCGGCTCCGCCACCGGCACGTCTGCCGATGTAACCTCTTCCGCCGGGCCGATGCGCGTCACGTCCAGCACGATCTGACCGGGACGCAGGCGCTCGGCCAGCCCTTCGATCATGCCGTGCCCGGTGACGACCACCTCGGCGGAGGCCAGCGCGTCGTCGAGCGAGGCGTCCATCAGCGCCGCGATATGCGGGATCACCTGCTCGATATATGCCTTGTTCTTGCCGATCAGCCGCGTGAGGTGCACGTCACGGTCGTAGATGCGCAGGTTGTAGCCCTTGCCCAGCAGCGTCTCCGCGAGGTGGACCATCGGGCTTTCGCGCAGATCGTCCGTGCCCGGCTTGAAGCTCAGCCCGACGATCGCCACGTTCTTTTTGCCGCTGCGCTGGATCTTGTCGAGCGCCATCTGGACCTGCTGCTCGTTGCTGGGCAGGATCGCCTCCAGCACCGGCACCGACGTATCGGTGTGGCGCGCGTAGTACAGGATCGCGCGCAGGTCCTTGGGCAGGCACGAGCCGCCGAAGGCGAAGCCGGGCCTCAGGTAGCGTGCGGAGATGTTCAGCTTGGTGTCCTGGCTGAAGATGTCCATCACCTCGGCCGCGTCGATGCCCGCCTGCTCGCACACGCGCCCGATCTCGTTGGCGAAGGCGATCTTCAGCGCGTGGTAGGCATTGCTGGCGTACTTCACCATGCAGGCCGTGTCCGGGTCGGTGCGGTACACCGGCGCCGGGATGCCCTCGTACAGCGCCGCGACCGTATCGCCCGCCCGCGCGTCGAGCTGGCCGATCAGCGTGAACGGCGGGTTATCGAAGTCCTTGATGGCGCTGCTCTCGCGCAGGAACTCCGGGTTGGCGACCACGCCGAAATCCGGCCCGGCCTTCTTGCCGGACGACTCCTCCAGGATCGGCAGCAGGTGGTCCATCACGGTGCCCGGCAGCATCGTGCTGCGCAGCGCGACGACCTTGTAATCCGCCGACTTCGCCAGCTCCGCGCCGATTTCGGCGCACACGCGCTTGAGGTATTGCAGGTCCAGGCTGCCGTTGAAGTCCGACGGCGTGCCGACGCACACCAGGCAGACGTCGGCGTGTGCCACCGCCGCCGCCGTGTCCGTCGTCGCGGAGAGCCGCCCCTGGGCCACGCCCTCTTGCAGCAGGTCCTCCAGGCCCGGCTCGATGATCGGGCTTTTGCCGCTGTTGATCGTGTTGACCTTGTCCGGATTGACGTCCACACCCACGACCGAATGGCCGCGATGCGCGAAGCAGGCGGCCGAAACCGCACCCACGTACCCCAGTCCAAATACGCTGACGTTCATGTGCTATTCCCCTACTTTCCCGACATAGTGGAAGCGCCAGTCAAAGGTGATGCCCTCAACCGGCACGTCCCCTTCGTATACCGCTTCGATAACCGGCTTTTCGACTTTGTGGTTGTACTGGTCCGAGAACCAGCCGTTCCCGATCGTTACCTGTACGCCCGGCGGCGGCACCACCCGCACGTACGGGCGACCGTTTTCCTCCACCACGATCTGCTCGCCGCCATTGACCACGCGGGCGGTCAGGTCCGGCGCGAGGTGGAAGTGCCATTTAAGCGTGTGGCTCCCGCCTGGACGGGCCATCACCCGGTCGCGGATATCCCATTCGCCGTGCGTCGGGTGCAGGACCGTGCGCTCGTGCCGGACGCCCGGCGCCACCTCCATCGCCCCGGACACGCGACGGCCCGGCTGCCAGTCCACGCACTCCGCGTCGGGCACGTCGCGCCACGCAAAGGCGTTGATCGGCGTGGCCTGCTCGTGCCCGTCCACCATCAGCGTGTTGTGATAGGCCGTCGACCGGAAGGTGTCGCGCCACGGGCCGTGATAGCGGTACGTGCCGGAATCCACCAGCAGCGCGCGCCCGTTGACCCACAGCAGCACCGCCAGCATGTCGCAGTGCGAATGGGCGGACTTGCCCTCCCCGCCGAGGCCCCACGGCCCGCAGCGAAAGCTCATCAGGTCCGTGTCCGGCTCCCAACTGTCGCGGATGATGTAGATCCCGCCCTCGGTGTAGCCCTGGGACGTGCGCTCCGGGGTGCGGGCCTCCAGGCGCTCCCAGGCTTCCAGCCCTGCCGGGCCGAGCAGCCAGTACGCCTCCGCGCCGAAATGCCCCGCGACCTGCTTCCAGTCGCCGCGCCCGAACAGGGCCGCGCCCGCCGCCAGCAGCCAGCGGTAATCCCAGAAGCGCCCCTCCGGGACGAGCGCCATCGCGTAGCCGTCGTCGGCGTCGCCCCACAGCGGCCCGACGCCCGACACGCCGAGCGTGTGCAGCAGGTAGTCGAACATGCTTTGCAGCGTGCGCTCCAATTCGGGCACGGGCGGCAGCGCCCCGCGCCGGCTCTGCGTGATCACCAGCAGCAGGAACTCCGCCACGAAGCGCATGTAGCCGGTCGCCTGCTCCTTGTTGACCCCGTCGCGGTGCGTCTGTTCGAGCGCCGCCTCGGTCAGGATCCGGACGCCCTTCTCGCGCCACTCGGCGGCGGCCTTGAACTCCGGGAAGGCCGCGCCCGCCAGCGCCAGCGCCGCCGTCTCCCCGATCAGGTGATTGTTCGGGACCGGCTCGTACGTCGTCAGGTGCTCCCCCAGGAAGACCGTCTGCTGGTAGAAGCTCTTGAGGAACGCACGCGCCGCTTCGTCCTGGAACGTTTCGGAGGTGCGGAAGAACTGGAAGGCCAGCATCCAGTTGATCAGCCGCACGGCGATCTCGAGCGCGCTGAACCAGTTGATGCCGTGCCCTACGGGGTTGGCGTCGATCCAGCTTGTGAGCTGCGTGATGAACGCCTGCACGTAGCGCTCGTCGCCCGTCAGCCAGTAGGCCATGCCCAGCGCCACAAAATGCTGGTGCCGGTTGATCTCCCACACCATTTTGAGGTCGGCGGGGCGATCCGGCTCCCAGATCGTGCGCTCAATGATCGCGATGTGGCTGCGCGGCGCCTGCCAGCCCGTCTCCGGGCAGCGCAGCCAGTCGATGCCGTCCGGGTACGCGGCGGGCTGGTGCAGCAGGTTGAACCGCCCGGCACACGCCTCGTCCGCCTGCGCCAGGATGCGCTCGACGTAGCCGGGATAGCGCGCCTCCAGTTCGGCGCGCGCCGCCTCCGGCGCGTCTAACGGCAGCAGGAAGGTCGCCGGTTGGCGGAGCGCCAGGTGCTGCACCAGGGCGCCGACTCCGGTCCACCGGCCCGACGTCGCCTCCAGCAGCGCCGCGTCGCTGAGCTTGCGGCTCGCCTTGACGCGCCAGGCCAGCGCCTGCCCGTGCAGCAGGGCCGCGCCGCCGGTCCGGTTCCAGACGCGCTCGGCGGTGCCCGCCACGCCGATCTCCCTGGCGCGGTTGAGGTAGTGGGTCACTGAAGGCATCCCGTCCACCCCCTCGCTACTCCGTGGACGCGAGCGCTTCGGTGACGCTCGCCTCGCCGGACAGCAGCTCGCGGAACTTACGCGGCGAGAACTCGCCCACGCCCCACAGAACCAGCCCATAAACCACCGCGCCGAACCCGGCGCCGCCCAGGATCACGACCGCGCGCGTCATCGCCGTCGCCTCCCGCTCGTAGCCGCCGATGGCCTGCACCAGCAGCCAGACCGCGACGCCCATCACCGCCGAGGCCACGGCCGCGTTCACCATCGACCGGACCGGCAGCCGTATCGTCAGGAACTTGGCGGAGGACATGGCTTGCAACACGGCCAGGGCCGCGAACGCGATCGCCGCCGCCCACGCCGCGCCCATGAAGCCGAAGCGCGGCACGAGCAGGAAGTTCAGCACGAGGCTGATCCCCACGGCGATGAACTGGTTGATCGCGATCCAGCGCGTGCGGTTGGAGACCAGCGTCCCGTAGCTGGCGAGCTGGCTCAGCCCGAACGCCGCGCTGCCTGCCGCCACCAGCCCGACGGCCTTGTAACCCTCGAAATACTCGGCGTCCGCCAGGATGCCGACCATCGGCTGCGCCAGCACCCACAGGCCGACGACGGCGGGAACCACCAGCACGAAGAACACCCGCGCGAAGGTCGTGATCGCCGCCTCCGTCTCCTCACGGCCTTTTTCCTCCCACACCCGGAACAGGATCGGCGCCGGAACCAGCAGGAACAGCCCCACCAGCAGTTCGATGCTGCGCGCGGAAATGTTGTACGACACGCCGTACAACCCGACCTCGTAGCTGCCCTCGAAGTACTGGATGATGTAGCGGTCCGCGAGGCGCAGCCCCCACGACGCGACGTTGCCCAGCGACAGCGGGATCGCGTACCACACCATGATCCGCAGATCTGGCACCTTCACCGCCGACGCCCGCACCGGCACCCCGCGCCGCGTCATGAAGAACAGCAGCACGGCCGGGATCAGCATCGCGATCACCTGGCCCCACAGCAGCGCCACCGCGCCGATGCTGAACAACAGGACCATGATCAGGCTGATGGCGACGGTGCCGTAGCGGTTGAACAACTCAAAGGCGGTGTACCACTTGCCGCGTTCCTGCGCGCGCAGGATCTGCATCAGGATGTTGAACCACGACTCGACCACGAACAGCACGATCGCGATCCACAGCATGGGGTACAGTTCGGGCGAGATGCGGTCGCGGAACAGCACAAGGACCAGGGCCGCGATCCCGGCAGCCAGCGTAGACAGCGCGGCGGTGCTGGCGAACATCGAGGAGAAATATTTGGACAGGTCGGACTTAATATCGTAGCTGGCGTAGAAGCGCATGGCCGACGAGGCGAGGCCCGTCACCGCGATCGCGTACAGGAACTCGGCGATGCCGAACGCCAGCATATAGTTGCCGTACTCGTCCGGCAGGAACAGCCGGGTGAAGATCGGCACCGTGATCACGGCGGTTATCGCCGGCAGGACCTTGGCCGGAAGATACGTTAACAGGTCTCTAAAGATCCGCTTTTGCATAGTTACCTCGATGTAGTGGGAAAGCGGCCGCTATCCCCTGGGGGCAACAGCCGCGCGCCTCGCGGCGCGTGACCGGCGTTGTCACTACAGCGCCTACCGGAACAGCCAGCCTCACACGGCAGCCTGCTCCTCTGTGGATAGGCGGTAGATGACTTCGTTGACCCCCATCATGGTGGGATAGATGATCAG
>CAZGLU010000022.1:8085-15625 GCA_964526095.1 uncultured Anaerolineaceae bacterium
AGTGCTGGAGGAGATTCGGCGCAACCAGGTTGCTGATGAGGGTCCCCACAAACGCCACCCCAACCCCTAGATAGATCGCACGCAGCTCGTCATTCTGGATCTCACCGTAATGCCGGAACGTGCGCGCCAGGAAAGCCACGCAGAGCCAGATAAACGGGATCAAGCCCACGACCCCCATCATGGTCAGGATCCACAGGTAGACGTTATGCATGTACCACGTCAGCGCCGTGTCAGGCATCTCGTACCGCATCATGGGGCGGTAGTTGTTGCGCAGGCCGATGCCGAAGACCGGGTTCTCCCGGATCTTCTCGATCGCGTAGCGGTTCTCCACCAGCCGGTATTCGAGGTTGGGGTCCACCTGCCCGGTGGCCCCCAGCATCGACTCAAGGCGGGCCTCCCACGCCTCCACCTGAAGCCGGATCTGGTCCGGCTGGGCCAACAGGACGCCGACCAGCAGCGCCACGCCCACCAGCAGCGCCGGCCCCATGCGCTTGACAAAGCGCAAGGTTTGCAGGGAGGGCACCAGCATGAACAGCAGGCCCAGGTTCAGCATCGTCGTCAACAGGTAGTTGCGCTGGAAGCTGCGGAACAGCCAGATGAACATCGCCACCAGCAGCAGCACGGCCCACACGCGGCGCCGCTTGTCGATGGCGATCAGGCTCGCCAGCACCGGGATCAGCATGAAGAACATGCGCTCGCCGTAGGTGTAGAGCCGGACCTCCTCGCCTTGCAGCACCGTATCGGACACTTCCGCAATGCCCGTTGTGCGGACCGGCAGCAGGTGTAGGGACTCCAGCGCGTTCGGCGCGAGCGTGCCGAGGAACAGGATCGCGGCCAGGATCCAGATGCCGTTGAGCAGCCGCCGCAGCGCCGCTTCGTCGCGGATGAGGTGCACCACGCCGAAGAACACCAGCCAATAGACGAACACGCGCGCCAGCCGCAGCACGTCGTTCGGCGCGACGCCACGGAACATGACGGCGTTCACCACGGAGATGGCGATCGCTATGATGAACAGGATGAGCGGCCACGACAGCGGCGTGCGCATCAGCTTGAAGTCGTGTTGAGCTGTGGCGCGCAGGAAGATCAGCCCCAGCAAAAAGAACAGCAGCAGGTCCGTGATGTGCAGCGTCATGGGACCCATCGTGAGCCAGGGCAAAGCCTCCGGGTCCACGATGCCGCTGGTGATGCCTATCATCACCAGGATCGCGTACTCAGGACGGCGCAACCCCAGCCCGACGAACGCCACCGCGGCGATGAGGCCGAACACGATGCCGGCAAGGCCAACCGCGATCAGCACGCCGACGGCGGCGCCGACCGTCAGTGCCAGCACCAACTCCATGCCCCGCTGGAAGCGCGGGCTGTTGACCCACGTCCAGCTCGGCAGGTAGCGGGCCAGGGGTTGTGGGCTTGCCAGGCGCTCGTACTCGATCAGCCTCATAACGGGTTCCCCAGACGGACTCGTCACCGCGACGGCAGCGCCGTTACGACGAGACCTTGCTGCTTACCGCGCGCGCACCTTCAACCCGCGCCGCGCGGCGCTCGTGAGAGTAGTACTTGCTCAACAGCGACATCGGGAGCCGGTTCATCACCACCCCGACCAGGTTCGCCTGGATGTCTTCCAGGTATTGCAGCGTGAGGTAGAACGCCTCGCGCGTGGAATGGCGCTGCGACACCACCACTACGACCGCATCCGAGAGCGCGGCCAACACCGCCGCGTCGGCCACGGCCAGCACCGAGGGCGCATCCACGACCAGGTATTCACAGTCCTTCAGCAGCTCGGCCATCACGCCGGAGATGCGCTCCGGCGTCGCGATCTCCGACAGGTCCTGATGGTTGGACGTACCGGCGGTCAGGACGCGCAGGTTGCTGAAGTTAGTGGCCTGGAGCGCGCCTTCCAGCGGCTGGCCCTGGAGCACTTCGGCCAGCCCGGTCCTATTCGAGAGCTTGAAGATCGAGTGCAGGCCGGGGCTGCGGAGGTCGCCGTCAACGAGGATCGTGGAATAGCCCGCCCGCGCCAGCGTCAGGCCCAGGTTGGCGACGACGGTCGTCTTGCCCGACCCCTTCTCCGGGCTGGTGACGAGGATGCTGCCATGCTCCGACAGCACGCTCTGAATGCGCAGCCGCACGCTCAACTGCCGGTACGCATCGGCGGAGACAGGGTAGGTAGCGGCTTGCAGCGGTGCGGCCTTACGGCGCCACGGCAAACGGCTCGTCACATGCGGCAGCTTGGTCAGCACAGGCAGGCCGCTCATCTTTTCGACTTCGTTGACGTTCCGCACGGTGTTGTCGAAGCTATCCAGCACGAACGCCAGCAGCAGGCCCGCCGCCAGCCCACCGGCCAGCCCCAGGGCGAGGTTCAGCATCCGGTTCGGGCTTACCGGCGTATCCGAAACGTAGCCCGGCTCCACCAGCGTGATCGCGTTGGCGCGGAACTGCTCGTCGATGCGGATGTTCTCGTAACGCTGGAGTAATGTGGTGTACGCCTGCTCGCGCAGCTCAACCTGGGTGCGCATCACGTCCAGGCGGTCTTCCGGCAGCCCTTCCTCGACAGCCGTTTCATAGGCGTCCAGCGCGTCGCGGTATTCGGTCTCCGCGAGCTGAAGCTGCTCCTCAAGGATGTCGCGCGCCGAGCGGGTGTCCCCGGTGTACAGCTCCAGGCTGCGCTCGCGCATGATGTCCGCCAGATGGTTAACGGCCGCCGCCGCCACTTCCGGATCGTGATCCACCGCCGTGATGCGCAGCAGCTCACTGTTCGGCACGATCTCCACTTCGATCTCCGGCGCCGTCGCGCGGCCAAGGCGATCGGCCAGCTCGTCAAGGACCGGGCCGCTGTCCACAATCTGCGCGTAGGTGTTGAGCAAGCGGGTCGCCAGCGCGTCCACCGACCAGATATCCTGCTCGATCCCGGACGGCGCGGACACGATGCGCATGGTCGAGGTCGAGGCGTATCGTGGCTCCATACGCTCGGTCACAAACCAGGCCACGCCCACCGCTGCCAGCATACATAGCAGCAGCACCCACTTATACCGGCCCAACACCTGGAAGTACCCCTTGATCTCTGACGCCGCGGACGAGGTCGGGATGGGGGCGGTGTAGCGCGGGACACGGCGTGGCTCGCTTGAATTGTTCGGGATTGTGTTCAACTTTCCTGCATCTCCATTCTCGGACCTGGCCGCAACCTGCCCGGCCCGCGCAGAGATCCGTTCCGCTTTGGGGAGTTTCACGCCGTCCAGGACCGCGTACAGCAGCTCCTTCTTGCCGAACGGCTTGAGCAGCGGGCTATCGATGCCCATCTCGTCAGCGTGTTTCAGGAACGCTTCGTCATCATGCTCAACCAGAAACACGAAGCGGATGTGGTTCCAGGCGGCGTTCTCGCGGACCGCATCGAAGAACTCGAAGCCGTCCACGTTGGGCATCTTGATATCTGACAGGATCACGTCAGGGTCCAGGCCCTTTTTCAGCAGCGCAAGAGCCGCTGCGCCATCAGGGGCCGTCGAGACGCGAATATCATTGCTTTTCAGCCAGCTTTCAACTTTTTCACGGAGTTCCTGGTCATCATCGACAACCAGAACATGCCAGTCCAGCGTCGCCATTACGTCCCCTTGATCTGCGCGTACGCATACTTCGCCTGATCATCTCCAGTATACGAGCCGAACCTTGCAGTTCCACTAAAAGGATCGGCGCTTCCTAACAACCCCCTTGCAGGGCGGAAAGCGGCCTTCAGTGAGGCGACGGGCGGCTGTGAACGCCAAAGCGCCGCGATCGCTGCGGCAGGGACCCGTCCGGGCTGGTCGTGCGGGAGGCACCGCCTGGCTTGCCCAGGGTTAGAAAGTATAAGAATGTTGACAAGCGCCAACTAGCAGACAAATGAAACCGCGAACCACTGGAATCTTCGCATGTGCTCCCCATTTACGCAATTAAAAACTGGTAAATTCTTGCCGTCCTTATCAGCCCACGCGGCACCTTCCAGCGAGCGCAAACGAAGCCAGCCAGGTGATCAGGGTGCCTTTTTTCAGGTGGGATTAGGCTTATAGTCTGTAGGAGAATTTTCCCTGACCGATTATCCTATACCTTAATGATCAACTTAGCTCCGACATGCTCCGGATGCCTTTACTTGCATCCGTCCTGGCTCTCAAGGATACTTAAGGCAGTAACACGCGGCGTCCGGTATAACGAGCACGGTTCGGCGGCACGCTCATTTTCGTAAGCGAGGGGCTTGGTCCCGTTCAACGGCCCGGACATAATTTCGTCCAAACGGTAGGTAACGCGGTATTATGATGAGCGACGGCGCCGATCAACCTGTGCGCTGCCGCCGGGCAGACGGCCCCGGTTTCAGCCCGTTCACGGCCATTTGCCGCGCCGTCGGCAGGGCCACAACGGTGACGATCTAACACCAAAGTCTGGTTGGAAATCGCGCGATGGCTTCCACAATTACCCAACGCGATACGCACATCCCGCACTTTTCCGGTGTTATCCAACGTCCCGTACTCCTGGAACGGTTGCAAGCCGTTGCGGACCACAAGCTAACCCTGGTCTGCGCCCCACCCGGCTATGGCAAGACGACCATCGTCGCGCAGTTCGCCTATCAATCGCCTTACGCGGTCGCCTGGCAAACCCTGGAGGAGCGCGATCGCGACGTGCCGAACCTGTACCGCGAAAGCCTCGCGGCGCTGGAACAGGTTGCGCCTGGCATCCAGGACCTGCCCGGCGACCCGGTCGGCTACACCCCGATGGAGCTGGCCGGGCTGGTAGCCGACTACCTGCGGAACAACACCACCGAGGACTTCATCTACGTCCTCGACGACATCCAATACCTCGCCGGTGCGCCCGGCGCCGAGACGTGGCTGCGCGGGATCGTGGCGCTGCTGCCGCCGAACTGCCACCTGATCCTGATCGGGCGCATCCTGCCGGATCTGCCGCTCACCGAGATGATCGCCCGGCGCGAGGTGCTGGCGCTCGGCCAAGAGCAGTTGAAATTCACCCCGACCGAGATCGACAGCCTCGCGCGTGAGGTCCTGGATCTGGCGCCCTCGCCCACCGAGGTCTACGACCTCGCCTCGCGCCTGGAAGGCTGGCCCGCCGGGATCTTCCTGGCCCTGCGGCCCCTGCCCTCCGACCTTGAGCGCGCGATGCTCAACGGCGGCGAGGGGCCGGAGGGGTTGTTCGATGCGCTCGCCACGCTGATGCTGCGCGCTCAGCCGCCGGGCCTGCGCGATTTCCTGCTGGCGTCGTCCACGTTGGAACGGCTCACGCCGGAATTGTGCTCGGCGGCGCTGGGGCTGCGTGACAGTGCGCACTGGCTGGCCGAAGCCCAGAACCGCAACCTGTTCGTGACGCGCGTCTCGAACGGCGTCGTCTATCACCGGCTGTTCCGCAGCCTGTTGCAGCGGCAGCTCAAGGAAAGCAACCCGACCCTCTACTACGACCTGCACACCCAGGCCGCACGCTGGTTCGAAGAGAACAATCGCATCGACGAGGCGTTCGAGCATTACCTCAACGCCGGGCTGTACAAGCGTGCCGTCTCGATCGCGGAGCAGGTCAGCCGCGCTTACTTCACCCAGGGCAAGGTGGAAAACCGGCGTGATCACGCCGCGCCTCGCCTACGCCTGCGCCCTGATCCACACCGACCGCTACGCATACCAGACGGCGGAGATGGAGCTGGACCAGGCCGAGGAAGGATTCCGCGCGCTGGGCAACGAGACGGGCGTGGCCGAAACCGAGTTACAGCGCGCCATGATCAACTTCCAGCGAGGCCGCTACGACGTCGCCATCGCACAGGCCATGCCCTACCGCGATGCGCCGCGCGGGCCGTCCAACCTGCGCGGGCGCGCGCTGAAGATCCTGGGGCTGGCATCCCTGCGGCTGGGGGACGTCGAACAGGCGCTGGCCTACCTCGAGGAGGCGCTGCCCCTCTTCCAGACCTACGCCGACGCCTACGCCCTCACGAACCTGCTGCAAGACCTCGAGGTAACCTATACGCGCCTGGGCCGCAGCCAGGAGGCGAACGCCTGCTTGCAGGAGGTGGTCGCGCTGCGCCGGTCCCTGGGCAGCGCGGGCGCCCTGGCCCTGGCGCTCAACAACCTGGGCTACCACTATCACCAGTTAGGCGACTATCAGCAGGCGCTCGTCACCTTTCAGGAGGGGCTGCGCATCGTCGCACACGTCCCAGACAAGCGCGCCGAAAGTTACCTGCGCTGGAGCCTGGGTGACCTGCAACGCGATCAGGGTGTCTTTGACGAGGCGATCCGCCTGTACAACAAGGCGCTGGAACTGATCGGCGGCAGCGAGCCGAGCCTGCGCGCCAGCATCCTGATCAGCGCCTCCAACTTGCAGCGCTGGCGTCTGAAGCTGCACGAGGCGCTGCTGCTGGCCGACGAGGCCACGGCGCTGAGCAAAACGCATAACGTCGCGCTCGAACGCGCGCTGGCCCAAGCCGCCTTCTGGACCACGCGCGCGCTGTCCGGGCAGGTCAAGGACGCGGCGAAACACCTGGAAGCCGTGCTCAACGACCTGAAGCGCCAGGGGAACAAGATCGAGCTGGTGCAGGTGCTGGCACAGTACGTCATCGTCAACCTGCTGTCCGAGGATGTGGCCGCAGCCCGTGACAATCTCCGCATGGCGATCGCCACCGCCCAGGAGGGCGGCAGCCTGCAACCCCTGGTGGCCGAGGCGGTCCATACGCCCATCCTCCACAAGTTCATCGCGGAGGAGGGCGGCCTGGATCTCGTGCTGTTGCAGCGTATCACCGCCCTGCGTGATGCGCAGCGCAAGACGCACCACGAAACGCGCCTGACGCCCACCAATGGCCGGACCGACACCTTCAGCCTGCGCGTGCTGACGTTCGGGCAAGAGGCCGTCGAGCGGGACGGCAGGATGATCTCGGCTTCGGAATGGCGCGCCGCGAGCGCCAAGGAGTTGTTCTTCTACCTGCTGTTCGAGGGCGGCAAGACGCGCGAGCAGATCAGCCTCGTCTTCTGGCCGGACAGCCCCACCAAGCGCGTGCGCTCCAACTTCCACACCACGCTGTACCGCGCCCGGCAGGCGGTCGGTGAAAACGCGCTGCTGTACGAGAACGATCGCTACTTCATCAACCCCGACCTGGATATCTGGTGCGATGCCTACGAGATGGAGGCGCTCGCCCGTCAGGCGCGGCTGCTTTCCCCGCACGACGCCCGTACCGAAGACCTGTGGCGGCGTGCCGTCTCGCTCTACCGGGGCGAGTTCCTCATGTCGCTGGACGCGGACTGGACCTACACCCGCCGCGAGGCATACCACGAAACCTACCTCGAAGCGCTGATCGGGCTGGGCACCTGCGCCCGCGCCCGTGGCGACCTGCGCGAGGCGTTGAGCACCTTCAAGCAAGCCCTTGAGGTAGACCCCTTCCGCGAAGACATCCACCGCGCCATCATGCTCTGTTATGCGGATGGCGGTGACAGGAACAAGATCCACATCCAGTTCCAGGAATTGAAAGCTCTGCTTCGCGACGAGCTGGCCGTTGAGCCTACCGACGAAACCATCCAGCTCGTCCAGACGCTGCTCG
>CAZGLU010000023.1:0-8844 GCA_964526095.1 uncultured Anaerolineaceae bacterium
CGCGGATCACCACCTCCTCGACCGGATGCTGCGCCTGCTCGATCTCCACCGCGATCTCGACGGTGCCCTCGCTGATGAATGCGCCCTCGTCCAGCCCACTGATCGTGATCACGGGCGGCAGATCGGCCACGCTGAACGCCGCCTCGATCTCACGCGTGCCGCCTTCGGCATCCGTCGCACGCAGCGTGAGGACGTGATCGACCCCCGGCTCAAGCGCGTACGGGTCGATCGTGATGTCGGCCTGCACGCTGCCCTCCACGAACGCCTCAAACGAGATGTCCAGCGGCTCCCCGTCGAGCAGCACCTCCTGCGTGCCCAGCCCGCGCGGCGCCTCCACGGTGGCGGTGATCGTCACCGGCTCTTCAATGAGGCCCTCCGGCACGCCCTCGAACAGAAGCTGCGGGTAAAGGTCCGGCGTCTCGAAGGTCGCATCGGCACGCGCATCCCCGGCGCGCACCTCGACGGTATGCTCGGCGCCATCCGGCTCCAGGTCGGTGCTGATGCGCACCACGTACTGCGTGCGCAGGTAGGAGGCCAGGAAGCTGTACGCCTCGGCCAGCGCCTCGGAGGTGGGGTACAACAAGGCCCGCCCGCGCGTCCCCTCCGCCAGCCGGCTCAGGTAGTTCGGGTCCAGGCCGTAGCCCAGCCCGAAGGTGTAGAACTGGATGTTCTGCTCGTTGGCCAGCGTCAGCGCATCCTCGGCGGGATGCGTGCTCAGGCCGCCGTACTCGTTGCCGTCCGTCAGGAACACGACGAAGCGCCGGGGGGTGTCGGCCCCTGCGGCGACCTCGGCGGCGGTGTAGGCGGCGTCGTACAGCGCCGTGCCGCCATCGGCCACCAGCCCATCGATCGCCGCACGCACCGCGTCCAGGTCGGTCGTGAACGGCTGGGCCAGCTTAACCGTCGAGTCGAAATCGATCAGCGCGACCTCGTCGCCAGGGGCCAGGTTGTCCAGGAAGGCGAGCGCGGCCCCTTTCGCGTCCTCAAGCGGCTTGCCGAGCATACTCTCGCTCGTATCGATGACCAGCACCACAGAGATGGGCAGTTCGTCGCCGGTGATGTTCTCGACCGAGAGCACGCTCACAGGAGCGCCGTCGATCGTCACACTCAGGTCGTCGACGGTCAGCCCCGGCACCGGCACGTTGAAGATGTCCCACACGTTGAGCAGCAGTGTCAGGTCCGGGAAATCTTCGCGGTTGATCCCGCCGATCTCCATCCGGGCCGGTTCTCCACCCTGCGCCGACGTGGGCGCGAACGGCATGAACACAAGTCCAAGAGCGAGTATGACAAGGACGCGCAAACGCATGAACATATCCCCCGTGGTTAGCGGATAGGCCTCTCCGCGACCCTAATAATGGCAGAGGCGCGCCGTCCGCGCAAGCGAGACGCCTGGGGCCGTGTCCAGGCGCAGACCAGCGCGCAGCGGGAGCGCGTGCACCCCCGGATGCCCTTGAGAATGGGCCGGGGATCGCCTACAATAAGCGTGCCCCGGCCACAGGGCACAGGGGGGTGTATGAGTCCCGGTGGGCTTCCCGGTCTTCAAAACCGGTGGCGGGTCGCGCAGAGCGGGCCGCGGTGGGTTCGACTCCCATACACTCCCGCTGCACCCCTGCCGCGCCCCGACGGGCGTTCGCCACGCGCGGCGGCGAGGCCCCTCCCGTGAGATCAGTCCTCGTCGTCGTCTTGATCGTCCTTCGTGCGGCGGCGCATGCTCAGGAAGCCGCCGAACGGCCCCGGCAGCGGCTCGGTCTGGCGCCCTTCCTCCCATTTGCCGCTGCTGCGCTTGATGTCCCACTTCTCCCAGTCGGACCGCACATGGCTGATGAACGCCTCGATCTGGTCCTCGTCACCGCCCACCAGCGCCTCGCGGACCTCCTCCAGCGTGTGGATCAGCGCCCCGAGGTGCCGTGCGACGTTCGCGCGGTTGGCGTGCAACGGCCCGGCCAGGTCGGCCTGCCCGCGCTCGCGCAGGCTTTGCACGGCCAGCGCCAGAGTCGGGTTCACCATGCGCCGCAGCTCCGTCCAGCCCTCGGAACGGCTCAGGGTGTAGAACAGCGCCGCCCCGACCAGCGTCGGCAGCGTCTCCGTCGCGGCGATCAGCCCGTCGTGCTCGGCGGGGTCCATGAAGTGCGGCTTGCCGCCCAGCAGCGCGACGACGTCCTCCGCAAGCCGGATCGCCTCGCTCGGCGTGCGCAGATCGGGCGTCAGAATGACCTCCGCCCCATCGAACAGGTCGGCGCGTCCGCCCTCCACCTCCAGTTCCCCGGTGTACAGCGCGGCGGCGTTGATGATCGGCGTGATACCGACCAGGTACGCGCGCAGCCCGCCCTGGCCGTCCTTGGGGAAGAACTCCTCCGCATACCGGATCACCGGCTGCTTGAGCACGGACGTATCCAGCACGACGGCGCCGGGCTTCAGCTCCGGCCCAAGCTGCGCGTACAACCCCTCCACCGAGCCGAACGGCACGTTGACGATGACCAGGTCGGCGTTCGCCATCGCCTTCGGCACGGCGCGGTTGAAGTTGTCGATCGCGCCCATCTTGTTGGCGGTCTTCATCGGGTGCGCGCGGGGGTCGCTGCCGATGATGGTGAAGCTGTGCTGCGCGCGCGGGCTTTTCTCGTACCGTTTGAGGGCCAGCCCGAACGAGGTCCCCAGCCGGTCCAGCCCGATAATTGCCACATTGACCTGCATAACCGTGTCCTTTGTCCAGCATTCCAGCGCGCGGCGGTTCCGACGCGCCCGTAAATCTGATTTTACGCGAAGTTCGCGCTCGCGGGTGCTGTCCCGCTAGCTCCGGTCGTCCACCGCTTGCAGCGCGAGCAGCAGGCGCTCCGTGTCGGTCTGCGGCGGACCGTCGAGGCGCTCCTGGTGGCGGCGGATCAGCTCGACCGCCTGCGGCGGCCCTCCGGCGGCGGCGACCAGGTCCGCGCCCCAGGCCGGGTGCTGCACGCTCACGGCGAACGGACGCCGCCAGCCGCGCGCCGATCCGCTCCCCCACCGTTCGGCGCGCTGGGGTGCGACCGCCCTGACCAGCACCACGATCACCTTTTCCGGCAGGGTGAACGGCGTGCAGATCTTGCCGACGTCGTGCAGCAGCGCGGCGATCAGCAGGTCCGGCTCGGTGTGGCCCGCGTCCAGCAGCGCCCCCAGGACGCGCAGGCTGTGTTGTCGCTCGGACCGGCGCATCCGGCGGTAGAGCGCGAACAACTCCGGTGAAAGCACCTGCGCCGCGCGCGTGTCGTCCACGGGCCGCAGCCACGCGCCGAGCGCGCGAACGCCCTGGCTCAGACGGTATGCCGCGCCCATCGTTACAGGCCGAGGATCAGGTCCCGCAGGAAGCGCAGCGGCGGCCCCAGTACGGTCCACAGCACGTCGAGCCGCCCGCGTGTGATCGCGCCCATCATCAACAGCAGGAGCAGCGCGAAGGTCGTCTCGCGCTCGTACCGCACCAGCTCGCTGCTGTAGCGCCACGGCAGCACGCCGACCGCGATCTTGTACCCGTCCAGCGGCGAGAACGGCAGCAGGTTGAACAGGAACAGCACCAGGTTGAACACCATGATGGTGTACAGCACGTTCAGCACGAAGCCGCCTAAAACCCCGCCCCCCACGAGCACGCGCACCACCAGCCCAACGACGATCGCGATCAGCAGGTTCATCACCGGCCCTGCCAGCGAGACGATCATCAGCCCGCGCGTCTCGTTCGGGTAGAACGCGCGCGGGTTGACCGGCACGGGCCGCGCCCAGCCGAACCCCACCAGCAGCGCCAGGATGATGCCCATCGGGTCGATGTGCGCGCGCGGGTCGAGCGTCAGGCGGCCCTGGTAATAGGGCGTGCGGTCGCCCAGGCGGTCGGCGGTCCAGGCGTGGGCGAACTCGTGCAGCGTGAAGCCCAGCAGCAGGCCGATCGCGCGGCCGATCAGGATCTCGATGGACAGGTTGTACAGCACGGCATCTCCTGGCGGTGGGTGTAACGGGCCGGTCCCGCGCGAATTATAGCACGGCGCGCCCCCATGCGACGATCCACGCGCGGTCCGCTATAATCGGTGTGGGGCCGACGTTCACCCGGTTTCCGTCCGGCCACGTTGCCGGTCTGCCGACCGTCAAGAGCATCCGTATGCCGATCGAGATCCGCCTGGGCGACATCGTACAACTGCGCAAGGCGCACCCCTGCGGCAGCGACCGCTGGGAGGTGTACCGCGTCGGCGCCGACGTGGGCCTGCGCTGCACCGGCTGTGGCCACCGCGTCATGCTGCCGCGCCGCAAGTTCGAGCGGGCGGTCAAGCGCGTCCTACCGGCGGAACAGTAGTCAGCGATCAGCCCGCCATTCCCCAGGGCACCGAACGCGCAGGAGCGAACGAAACGCGTGCATGAACGGTAAGCGCATCGTCTTCCTGATGTCCGATACGGGCGGCGGCCACCGTGCCGCCGCCGACGCGATCCGCGCCGCGCTGGAGCAGCGTTACCCCGGCGCGTACACGACCGCGTTGGTGGACGTCTACCGGCGCTATACGCCCTTCCCGTTCAACTTCATGCCGGAGATCTACCCGCGCTGGGTCAACTACGCCGAGGCGACGTGGGGCTGGGGCTACACGTTCTCCAACGCCCGCTACCGCGACCGGCTGGTGATGGGTGTCCTCAAGCGGCTGTGGCGCCGGGGCGCGCGCCGCCTGTCCGTCGAGCATCCTGCCGACGTCATCGTGTGCGTGCATTCCGTCTTCGTGCGCCCCGCGCTGTGGGCCATGAACCGCACCTTGCGCTACCGCCCGCCGTTCGTGACCGTGATCACCGACCTCGTCACCACGCACGCTTTCTGGTACGACCGGGGCGCGGAGCGCTGCCTCGTCCCGACCGAGGCCGCTTATGTGCGCGGGCGGCGCTTCGGGCTGCGGCCCGACCAGCTCCGCATCACCGGCCTGCCGGTGCACCCGCGCTTTGTGCAGGGCCTCATGGACAAGGCCGCCGCCCGCCGCCGCCTCGGCTGGGACCTCACGCGCCCGACGGTGCTGCTCGTCGGCGGCGGGGATGGCATGGGGCCGGTGTACGAGACGGCGCGCGCGCTCGACGGGCGCCGCCTGGACATGCACCTCGCGATCATCGCCGGGCGCAACCGCACGCTCCAGCGCCAGCTTGAGGCCGTGCACTGGAGCCAGCCGACCACGATCTACCCCTTCGTCAGCAACATGCCGGAGTTGATGGCCGCTGCCGATATCCTGGTCACGAAAGCCGGTCCCGCTACGATCAGCGAGGCGTGCATCGCCGGGCTGCCGATCGTGCTCAGCGGCTACGTGCCGGGGCAGGAGGACGGCAACGTGACATACGTCGTGGAGAACGGCGCGGGCGTCTACGCGCCGGGCGCGCCGCAGGTGGCCGAAACGGTCGCGGCGTGGCTGGCCGAGGGGCCGGAGGGGTTGGCGCGCCGCTCCGCCGCCGCCCGTGCGCTGGCGCGGCCCGGCGCCGCCTGGGACATCGCGGAGGAGATCCACGCGCAGGCGTTCAAGGCGCCGATCCGGACCCGGCGGCCCGACGTCCGCGCCGACCGTGCGCCGCGTTTGCGCCACGCGCCGGAGGACGGTTGGGTGATCTGAGCGCCTGATCTGAGCGTCGTGCGGCTGGCTACCCCACCCAGTCGCGCGAGTAAAGGAAATCGTTGCCGATGCTGCGCTGGCTGACCTTCGCCACGTTCGGCATCGTGCGCTTGTAGTGGTTCAGGCGCACCTGCCGCCACACCCGCTCGACCAGCGTGCGGTCGAACCCCTCCGCCACGACCTCGTCGACGGTGTAGCGTTGATCGACCAGCAGGTACAGCAGTTGGTCGGCGGTGTCGTACGTGAAGCCGAGTTCCCCCTCGTCCGTCTGCCCAACCCACAGGTCCGCCGAGGGCGCCTTGTCGAGGATGCTCTGCGGCACGCCGAGCGCCGCCGCAAGCTGGCGCACCTGCGCTTTGTACAGGTCCGCGATGGGCTGCATCGCGGCGGCGTTGTCCCCGAAGATCGTGGTGTAGCCAAGCAACGTTTCGGTCTTGTTGCTCGTCCCGACGACCAGCCCGTTGAAGGCGACGGACTGATCGTAAAGCACGATCATGCGCGCGCGCGCCATGACGTTGCCCTTCCGCCCCGGCGTGATGTCCGGGAAGCGCTCGAACAACGGCTCGACCATCGGCGTGATCTCGACCGTATCGCTCCGCACGCCGAGCGCGTCGATCACGGCCTGGGCGTCGCTCAGGCTGTCCGGCGAGGAGGTGCGGTAGGGCATGCGGATCGCCAGCACGTTCTGCGGCCCCAGCGCCTCGGCGGCGAGGTAGCACGACAGCGCGGAGTCCAGCCCGCCGCTGAGGCCGATCACCGCCCGCTCGAAGCCCGATTTCGTCACGGCGTCACGCAGGAACAGCACCAGGATCTTGCGCGCTACGTCCGTGTTGATCCGCAGGCGCGGCAAGATGTGCGTCGGAGTCATGCGCGTCTTTCCTCCCGGTGGGGCGGGGAGCCGCCGCTCCCCACGCCGGATGAACGGGCGCCGGCGGGCGCACCCCGTTACGCCTGCGGGCCGGGGTGGCCCGAACCGTCCAGCCGCCGTTCCAGCGCCGCGATCTGGCTTTGCAACGCCTCGATCTGCTCGGTCATGCGCAGAATGATCTCGACCCCTGCCAGGTTGACGCCCAACTCCTGCGTCAGGCGGCTGATCTTCATCAGGCGCTCGACCTCGCGCTGAGAGTACAGGCGGATGTTACCGTCGCTGCGACGCGGCACCACCAGCCCGATCTGTTCGTAGTTACGCAGCGTCTGCGGGTGCAGATCCACCATCCGCGCCACAACCCCGATGGTGTAGCACGGCTCGTCACGGTATGCGTCACCAGCCATGACCATCCCCATCATCAATCCATGCTGGCAGTGAGCGAGCTGGACGGGCGCTCGCCCAGGGTTACGTCCACGTCGAGCGTCTCGTCGCCGCGCACGATGGTCAGGACCACCGTCTCGTTCGGGGACGTGTTCTCGACCAGGTACGCCACGAGGTCGTCGATGTCGCGCACGATGTTGCCGTCGATCGCCACCACGATATCGCCGCCCACCGTTACGTCGATGCCCCGCACGCGCAGCACGTCGTCACCGCCGCGCAGCCCTGCCCGCGCCGCCGGGGACTCGGCCTGCACCGAGCGGATCAGCACGCCGTAGCGCACCGGCAGATTCGCCTCGTCGGCCAGCACCGCCATGCTGATCCCCGGCAGGCTGGCCTCGGTGACGATGCCCAGCCACGAATACCGCACCTGCCCGGTCTCGATGATCTGCGGGACCACGCGGCGCATGGTGTTCACCGGCACGGCGAAGGCCACGCCCTGGAACCCGCCGCTTTCGGTCCGGATCGCGGTGTTGATGCCGATCACCTCGCCGTAGGAGTTCAGCAACGGCCCGCCGGAGTTGCCGGGGTTCACCGTGGCGTCCACCTGGATGATCGAGGGGTTGTCGTAACGCTCGTAGGTCGCGTCAAGGAGCTGCGCCGACGGCAGCGAGCGCCCCAGGGCGCTGATAATGCCGACCGTCATGCTGCCGTCCAGCCCGAACGGGTTGCCGATCGCCACCACGCGCTGCCCGACCTTCAGCGTGTTGCTGTCGCCGAGCGTGACGGGGACCAGCGGCGCGCCGTCCGGATCGATCTTGATCACGGCCAGATCGCTGTAGTCGTCCACGCCGACCACGCTCGCCTCGGCCACGTAACCATCGGAAAACGTCACCAGGATGTCCTCGGCGTCCCGCACCACGTGCGAATTGGTGACGATGTGGCCCTCATAGTCCAGCACGAAGCCGGACCCGCTGCTGTCCACGATCCCCGAGTCGCTGTGGAAGGCCGAGACGATCTCGATGTTGACCACCGACGGGTTGACCCGCTCGTAGAGATTGATCAGAAGTTCGTGCTCGGCGTCCGCCTGCGCGATCAACTCGTCGCTAACCGGCGTCGGCGTCCCCTCGACCTGGGGAAGGGGGCCTTGCCACTCGCTCGGACGGTAATTCGCGTTACGCAGGTCCGCCTCGGAGGGCTGGCTCACCACAGGCCGTGTCGGGCTGCTCGGTTGCTCGGCGTTGTTCGACCAGAACACATACCCCACCATCGTCCCGACCAGCGCGACGATCAGCACCAGCGTGACGAGGCCCATGCCCAGCCCGATCAGCAGCCCGGTGAATCGCCCGCGCTGCTCGTCGTCCTCCGGCTCCGGCAAACTCCAGTTGATACCGTTATCGTTCATGCGAAGTGGCCTTTCGGCTAACCATGCGGTCGTCTGCGTCGCGTCGGAAAGCAAACAGGGGCACGGTCAGCGCGCCCCTGGATATCACAACATCACCGGTTGGAAGCGCTCAGGGCCTGCAACTCCCGGAACAACGCCTGCTCCGTCTCGCTGAGGTTGGTCGGGACCTGCACCAGGATGTGCGCGTACAGGTCGCCGTAGACGCCCTTCTGTCGCAGCACCGGCATGCCCTTGCCCTTCAGGCGGACGCTCTGGCCGGACTGCGTGCCCGGCTGGATGCGCAGCGTGACCTCCCCGGTGAGCGTCGGCACCTTCGTCGGGCCGCCCAGCACGGCAGTATACAGCGGCACCCTGAGGTCCAGGTGCAGGTCGTCGCCCTCGCGCCGGAACACCGGGTGGTCCGCCACCTCGACGATCACGTACAGGTCGCCGTTCTGGCCGCCCGCGTAGCCACGCTCGCCCTGGCCACTCAGGCGCACGCGCGTCCCGGTGCGCGCCCCGGCGGGGATGCTGACGTTCAACCGGCGGTCGCCAACCTGCACGGTGCGCGTCGTGCCGTGGTACGCCTCCTCCAGCGTGATCTGCGCCACGACCTCCAGGTCCTGCCC
>CAZGLU010000023.1:8854-15557 GCA_964526095.1 uncultured Anaerolineaceae bacterium
TGACTGGAGTTCAGACGTGTGCTCTTCCGATCTCTGCCCGGCCACACCCTGGCGCGGCGCGCGCTGGCGCTCGAAGCCGCCGCTGAACCCGCCGCCGAAAATGTTACGGAAGAACTCGGAGAAGATGTCGCCGCTCCCGCCGAAGTCCGCGTCCGTGAACTCGACACGGTAGCCGCCCGGCTGCTGCGACGTGAACCAGCGCGACCAGTCGAAGCCGCCCGGCTGGCCGCCCATGCGCGACCACTGCTGGTAGCTCCGGCCCAGATCGTCGTACTTCTTCCGTTTCTCTTTATCGGAAAGGACCTGATACGCCTCGTTGATCTGCTTAAAGCGTTCCTCCGCCTTGGCGTCGCCAGGGTTCACGTCCGGGTGATACTGGCGCGCCAGCCTGCGGTACGCCTTGCGGATCTCTTTGTCGGAAGCGTTGCGGTCCACACCGAGGATCTTATAGTAATCCAGGTATTCCATCGCGCCTCATTACCTTCGGTTCAACGGCTCTCGTTCAACGGCTCTCAAGGTGTCTTGGTAACAGGTCGAATCGGAAGGTCGAACTGGAAATAGTCAGGCCCGATTGCGATAGATTTTAACCTGCGCGGGACCCTGTTGAACATCGTAGCTGGATTCTAAGGCTTTAGTCCTATGCAGTCAACCTTGTTGATCCTTTTCTTAGAAATTACTTATGTGCTTTTGAGGTCCATGACCCGGCAGCACCCCCGTAAATTCAGCGGCGCAGGGACCGGAAGCCCGAAAAGCTGGGGGCTGTGAACCCCCGCACTTGCGTTACACTATCATTGGCCTCACATGCGAGGCCCCTGCCGATCCGCTAGAATAAGGGATGGCAGCCTGTATCTGCTTGGGTAAAAGGGACGTACCATGGGCAACCGCTTGCGAATGTCCCAGCGCCACCTGCTGGTCAGCCTGATCGCCGTTCTGCTCGCGCTCGCGCTGCTCCCCGCCGGGGGCGCGCCTGCCGCCGCGCAGGACAACCGCTACCTGGAATGGGAACGCTTCGACGTCACCATCGACAATGTGGACACGGCGGCCAACCGCTTCGACGTGACCGAGACCTACGTGCTGAACGTGCGCACCGGCCCGTACCGCTTCGGCACCGCCGCGATCCCGATGGACCGCACGGAGGGCATCCGCAACCTGCGGATCTCGGAGAATGGACAGCCCTTGCGCGATACGTGCTCCGGCAGCGCGGGCACCTTCTGCGCGGTGCGCCTGGACGACACCTTCGACATCACGTACTACTTCTCGCAGCCGCTGCAAAGCGGCCAGCGCACCACCATTGCCCTCACCTACACGGTCGACGGCGCGCTGCGCGCGTACGAGGACGGCGACCAACTGTGGTGGACCGCCATCCCCGCCGACCTGCCCTTCCCCGTTCGCGCCTCGCGCATCGAGGTGCGTCTGCCTGAGGGCGTGCCGGTCGACGTCGCGGCCAGCTACCCCGACACATGGGCACAGACCGTCAGCGGGAACACCGTGGTCTGGGAGGCGCCGGGCATCATTCCCTCCGGGGAGTTCGTCGAGGTGCGCGTGCAGTACCCGCACGACCCGGCCATGTCCAAGCCCGGCTGGCAGGCCAGCTTTGACCGTCAGCGGTACTACGACGAGAACATCAAGCCCATCGTGAGCGTCGTGCTCGCGCTGGTGGCCGTGCTGCTCGCCGCCGGGGGCGTCCTGTGGGTGTACAGCCGCTACATGACGCACGGGCGCGACCCGGAGGCCGTCGTCGTGCCGGAGTATCTGACCGAGCCGCCCTCCGACGAGCGGCCGGGCGTCGTCGGCGTGCTGCTGGATGAGCGCGCCGACATGAAGGACATCATGGCGACGCTGATCGATCTGGCCCGGCGCGGCTACCTCGTCATCGAGCAGACCAGCGAGGGCGGGATCTTCGGCATGTTCGAGAAGACCGAGTTCCGCTTCCACCGCACGGACAAGTCGCCGGACGCGCTGCGGCCCCACGAGCGCGAGCTGCTGCGCGCGCTGTTTCGCGGTGACCGGGAGACGTCGCTCTCCGATCTGCGCAACAAGTTCTACCAGTACATCCCCGGCATCAAGAAGGAACTCTATGCCGAGGTGGAGCGCCAGGGCTACTTCGCGCGCTCGCCGGAGACCACGCGCAACCGCTGGGCGTTCGGCGGCGTCGCCGTGATGGTGCTGGCCGCGCTGCTGTTTGCCGGGTCCTGGTCCGTGACGATGCTCTCGCCGCTGATCGTCTGCCCGCCGCTTGCGTTGGGCCTCGTCGGCCTCGCCATGAGCGCGACCTCGTTCGCCATGCCCGCCAAGACCGAGAAGGGCGCCCAGGAGGCAGCCCGCTGGAAGGCGTTCCGCCGCTACCTGATGGACATCGACCGCTATACCGACGTCGAGGCGGCGGCCCAGAAGTTCGATGAGTTCATGGCCTACGCCGTCACCTTCGGCATCGAGAACCAGTTCGTGCGGCAGGTCACACCCGCCATGACGTCCATGCCGACGTGGTACTTCCCGACCTACATGGGCGGCCCGTGGGGGCGGGGCTACCGGCGCGGGCAGCCCTACCCGACGATGGGCGGTCCCGGCGGCCTGGGCGACATCTCGCTCGGCGGACCGGGCGGTCTGAACGAGATGAGCCGCTCGATGACCGAGGGCCTGAACGCCATGAGCAGCGGCCTGACCAAGATGCTCAACGACGCCTCCAGCGCCATGACCAGCCGCCCGCAAAGCTCCGGCGGGGGTGGCGGCGGCTTCAGCGGCGGCGGTTTCAGCGGGGGCGGCGGCTCCGGCGGTGGGAGCCGTGGCTTCGGCTAGGCCGCTCCCCGGACCTTACCCCCTGGCCGGTCGCGCTGGCCGGGGGAGGCCGTTCCACGCGGCGCCACGTGCAGCGCCGCCTTGCAGTTCACGGGATCGCGGTTGGGCCTGCTCGCGGCAGGCTCGCACAGGTGGGGGCAGCTCCCCGGTTAAAGGACGGCACCTATGAACATGAACCGCCTCGTAGGGATCATGCTGATCGTGCTCGGCGTCGTCGTCACGATCGTCGCGGGCGCGTGGCTGTTCGGCAATGAGGACCTCACCGGCCCGGCCCGCATCCTGGGCCTGGGGCTGGTGCTGCTGGCGCTCGTCGCGCCGCTGGTCGGCTTCGGCGTCTACCTGACCGTCTTCGGCGGCAAGCAGGCCCGGCAGCAGCAAAGCGCCACCCAGCAGCGCACCCTGTTGAACATCGTGCAGAGCCGGGGGCAGGTCAACATCGACGAGGTCGCGGTCGAGATGCAGCTCCCGCGTGAGCAGATCCGCGACATGATCTACAACCTCGTCGGGCTGGAGGTCTTCAGCGGCTACATCAACTGGGACAAGGGCGTGCTCTATTCCAGCCAGGCCAGCCAACTGCGTGAGTTGCAGCAGTGCCCGAACTGCGGCGGCGAGATCGCGCTCAGCGGCAAGGGCATCGCACACTGCCGGTTCTGCGGCACCGAGTTCTTCCTGTCTTGAGCGCAGACGCGGGCCGCACAGGAGGCCCCGTTGGCGGTCGAGGGCCGGTGTGCTGCCCCGCCGGGTGGGAGCCTGGGCGCGTGAAGCCGCGCCGCCAACCCATCCGCCCGGCGCGTGCGAGGCAGCGGGCCGCCGGGCCTTTCGTGAGGTCGAGTAGAACGCCGCGCCCATGTCCCTGATCGTCACGCTCCTCGCCTACGCCATCGCCATCGCGATCCCCCTGCTCACGGTGTACGTGTTCGTCACGCAGGACGCCTTCGGGACGGTCGATGCGCGCACGCTGCTGATCTGCCTGCTGTGGGGTGCGGTCGGGGCGTATGGGCTGGCGCTGGCGATCAACACGCTCACCGTGCGGGCCGGGCTGCTGGACAGCGGGCAGGTGATCCGGCTCTCCGGCCCCGTGATCGAGGAGATCCTCAACGCCGCGATCCTCGTCTACATCATCCGCCGCCCCCAGTTCCGCTACCACGTCGATGGCGCGTTGTACGGCATCGCGGTCGGCGTCGGCTTCGCCCTCTCCGAGAACGTGTTCACCTACCTGCCCGCCGCCGGTGACGCCGTGCTCGGCACCGCGCTGAGCCGGGTGCTCTCCACGTCGCTGATGCACGCCACGGCCAGCGGCCTCGTCGGGATCTCGCTCGGCCTGCTGCGCCGCGCGCACGGCGAGGATCGCCGCCGCTGGCCGCTGATCGGCCTGCTGGCCGCGATCGCCGTGCACCTCGGCTATAACAACGTGGTCAGGGAGCTGGACGGCCGGCTGCTCCTGCTCGTCGCGATCGGGATGGGCGCCGCCGGGGGCCTGCTCGTCGCGTGGCTCATCCGCCGCGCGCTGGCCGAGGAGAAGCGCCGCTTCTCCCGCACATTGGGGCTGGAAAGCGACGTTTCGGCGGGCGAGCGTCAGGCCGTGCAGCAGTTAGGCCACCACGCGCTGGACGCCCTGCTCGATGATCTGGAAGGCTCCTTCGGCGCGCGTAATGTCGCGCTGATCCGCCGCCTGCTGGTGCTGCAAGCCAACCTCGGCGTCCTGCAAAACAACCTATCGAGCGGCGGGTTGATCAGCCCGCGCCTGCGGGCCGCGTGGCAGCGCGAGGTCGGGGCGCTGCACGCCGAGATCGCGGCCGTCCGGGCGGAGTTAAGAGGGCCGGTGCAAGACTTCCTGCGGCGCACCTTCTCCGCGCAGAATGTCGCGCTGCACGAGGCGTTCAACGCCGACGCCGCCCGCTTCGACCCGACGCTGGTCCACACCTTCGACACCTTCATGCGCGTCTCAGAGCTGGCGGGGGTCTTCTCGCCCGCGGACCTCGCTTCCCTCGCGGCCCGCCTGAGCAAGATCGAGATCTTCAAAGACGTGCCGCTGGCCGACCTGGAGACCCTGAGCCGCACGATCACGGCGGAGGCGTACCCGGACGGGCACGTGCTGTTCGAGCAGGGCGACCAGGGCGACGCCATGATGCTGATCGAGGACGGACGGGTTAACGTCACCACGCGGGACGCCGCCGGAAATGAAAAGCTCGTGGCGACCTACCACGCGGGCGGCGTCGTCGGGGAGTTCTCGCTGCTGGACGGGCGCCCGCGCTCGGCGCGCGCCCAGGCGGACGGCCCCGTGCGCGTGCTGATCCTGACCCGCGCGGCGTTCATGCTGTTCATCCAGAGCCGCCCGCACGTGATCCTCGCCATGCTGCGCTACCTGGCCGGTAAGTCACGCGCCACGACGGATGCGGTCGAGGCCAGCATCACGTGGATAGCGCGCATCCAGGGGGCGCTGGCGCGCAGCGCGGCGCGGGATGACCTGCCCCGCGCGTCGCTACCGTTCGACGTCGCCGTGTTCGACTTCGACCCCGGCGTGCTGTCTGAGGCCATGCGCAGCCAGATGGACCGGGCCTTCGAGCCGGTCGCCGCCTCGCTCGAAGGGGGGACACCGCCCGGCGAGGGCCTGCTGCGGCGGCTGCAAGCCCGGTCCAACCGGGCGAACGAGCCGCGCGAGTAGGGGGCAGCAGGGATGGCCGACGAGTCCGGTGACTTCGACGTGTTGGGGCAGTTGGCGACCATGCGGCTGCTGCGGGAGGTGGATCCCCACGACCGCGCGCTGCTGCTGCGCCAGATGGAGCGCCAGACCTACCCCGCCGGTGCGTTCGTGTTCGAGAAGGGCGCGCCCGCCGGGCACGTCTACTTCATCCTCGCCGGGCGCGTCCGCATCTTCGTCCGCGACCCGCTCGGCCACGAACTGACGCTGCGCACCTTCGGTGCAGGCGAGGTATTCGGCGAGGTCGCCGCGCTGGATGGCCGCCCCCGCGCCTCGTCGGCCCAGGCTGAGACGGCGTTGGAGGTCCTGGCCCTGGCCCGTGCGGACTTCCTGACCTTCCTGGAGGCGCACCCACTCGTCGGGCTGGCGCTGATGCGCGCCCTTGTGGAGCGCGTGCGCTACACCACGAACATGCTGCGGCACGTCATGGCGGCGCTCGATCTGCTGTCGCTCTGGGACGACGCGGGAGCCTTACGGGCGGCCCCCGCTTCCGAGGCCGCCGAGATGCAGCGCCACATCGACGCCTTCCTGGAAGCCGTGCGCCAGGGCTAGCACCGCTCACCGCACCGCCAACTTGCACCTACACGACCGGTCCCCCGATCTGTTAAAATAGAGCGGTATCGCTTCAATCCCCCCATCCGCACGACCATCAGCCGGGACGAGGACACACAGTGGCACACACCCGATCGGACATCCGCAATATCGCGATCATCGCACACGTCGACCACGGCAAGACGACACTGGTGGACGGTATGCTCAAGCAGGCCAAGGTCTTCCGGGAGAGCGCCCAGGTGGGCGAACGCATCCTGGACAGCAACGCACTCGAGCGCGAGCGCGGCATCACGATCCTGTCGAAGAACACCGCCGTGACGTGGAACGGCGTCAAGATCAACATCGTGGACACGCCCGGCCACGCCGATTTCGGCGGCGAGGTCGAGCGCGTGCTGAACATGGTCGATGGCGCGCTGCTGCTGATCGACGCGGTGGACGGCCCCATGCCGCAAACCCGCTTCGTGCTGCGCAAGGCGCTGGAGTTGGGCCTGCGCGTGATCGTCGTGATCAACAAGGTGGACCGCCCGCATTCCCGCGTGGAGGAAGTGCTCAACGACACGTTCGACCTGTTCATCGAGTTGGGCGCCACCGACGAGCAGGCGGAGTGCCCGGTGGTGTCCGCGGTCGGACGCGACGGCCGCGCCGGGCATGCCC
>CAZGLU010000024.1:0-3875 GCA_964526095.1 uncultured Anaerolineaceae bacterium
CACTGCGCCGCCGCCGTCATGCGTGCCGAAGCTGGCCGCCAGCGCGCCGCCTGTGTAGCTGCCCTGCGTGATCGCCAGCCGCAGGTCGATGATCCCGCCCTGCGCGCTGTACAACGCCTGCGCGTGATCGAGCATCGCCACCGTGCGCTGGTTGAACAGCCCGCCGTTGACCCAGACCTGGGTGTAATCGTCGGGTGGCTCCCAACAGCCCTCCGGTTCCGTCCACGGCGTCGGCGTCGGGGTGATCCCCTGGGCGGCGGGCAGCGCGCCCACCGTCGCCGCCGAGGCGAGCAGCAGGGCCAGCGCCGCCAGCAGGGGCGGGGCGATCCGTCGGCGCATAGCCGTTCCTCCTTACCGTCGATGCACTGCCCCCAACTATACCGAATTAAACGGTATTCGCACGTCCCGATTCAGGCGCGAGCGCAAAAAACGGGGCAGGTCGCTGCCCCGTTCGCGGACACGTGTTACCGATTGCGTGAAACCGGGCGGGAATTCAGTTCGGGACCGGGACCGCCTCCTCGGCATGCAGGTCCACGACCGCCGCCACCGGCCCCGTGTAGGACCGGATCTGGTCGGGCACGCGCAGCCGCTCGTCGGACTCGTACAGCGCGCGCACCGCCGGGTACGCCTCGTTCCCGGCCAGCGTCAGCGCCGCGACGCGGTCCAGCAGCGCGAGGTCGTCCTCGTCCGGCTCGCGGTCAGCCAGGCCCCAGGAGTCCCACGGTAGCAGCTCGACGCGGTTCAGCGCCGCGAGGTCGCGCAGCAGATTGCCCTGCACGAACCACAGCCCGTGGATATCGAAGATCCCGAAGCGGGACGGGTCGGCCTGCCCCGCGCGGCACAACTGCCAGCCCTTCCCGGCGGGGATGAAGCTGCCCTCCGGCAGGTCGCACGGGTCGAAGGTGATGCCCAGCGCCTCGATCTGGAGCGCGTCAAGCTGCGGATCGACCATGACCCACCGCCCCTCGTCCGCGTCCCAGACCTCGCAGATCCAATGGTCCTCGTACCAGCCGGGCGTGAAGTACGTCCCGAACCCGCAGCGCGCACGTGCCGGTACCCCCTGGTGCCGCAGCAGCGTGCAGAGCAGCACGGAAAAATCACGGCAGTTGCCGAGCATACGCTTCTCAACGGGCCGCTCGACCGTGAGCAGCCGGTCGTCCTGCGCGGCCAGGTAGGCCAGCATCGACGCGGCCCGCCGGACCTGGACCTCGCCCTCGCGCTCCGGCGTCACCGTCACGCCGTAATGTTTCGCCCAGTGGACATGCAGCAGGTTGTTCTGGACGACCCGGCACAGCCCCGGCAGGTCGTCGGGCAGCGCCTTGAGCATCGCCGCGTGCTCGCCCGCGCTTGTCATCACGCCGGGGCGCGCAAACGTGACCAGCGGATCGCCGTTGTGTTCGGCCATGAGCCAAGCTCCTCGTCGTCGTGTCAGAGTCCTAACAGGATCAGCATACCAGGACATACCTGACACCGTTTGTCAGGATCTTCCGGATCTATGGTAAGCTCTGGGCAGTCTGTCAGGTCAGGAGGAAACAGCCATGCGCGCCGACCGTCTGCTCTCGATCCTGCTGCTGCTCCAGGCGCACGGGCGGCTGACCGCCGCGCAGCTAGCCGCGCGGCTGGAGGTATCCGAGCGCACGATCTACCGCGACCTGGACGCGCTCAGCGCGGCGGGCGTGCCGGTGTACGCCGAGCGCGGTCCGAACGGCGGGTGCTCGCTGGTCGAAGGCTACCGCACGACGCTCACCGGCCTCGACGAGCAGGAGATCCGGGGCCTGTTCATCACCGCCTCGCAGGGGCCGCTGGCCGACCTGGGCCTGGACGCCGGGCTGCACCGCGCGGTGCTGAAGCTGCTGGCCGCGCTTCCCGCCGCGCGCCGCTTCGACGCCGAGCGCGCGCGCCAGCGGATCCTGCTCGACGCGGCGGGCTGGTTCAGGACGGAGGAGCCGGTGCCGCACCTGGGCACGCTGCAGGCCGCCGTGTGGCAGGACCTGCGCCTGGACATCGTCTACCGGCGGCCCGATGGCGGGGTCAGCCAGCGGCGCGTTGATCCGTACGGGCTGGTGGCGAAGGCAAGCATCTGGTACCTCGTCGCCGCGACGGAGGACGGCATGCGCACCTACCGCGTCTCACGCTTGCAGGACGCGACCCTGACCGACGAGACGTTCGACCGTCCGGCTGACTTCGACCTGCCGAGCTATTGGGAGGCGTGGTGCGCGGAGTTCGAGGCGAGCCTGTGGCGCTACGAGACCGTGCTGCGCTTTTCGCCGGAGCTGCTCGACGTTCTACCGGGGCATTCCGTGGAGAACTTGCGCGCGCGGCTGGAGCAGGCCGCCCCGGGCGAAACGGGCTGGCGCACGCTGTCGCTCACCTTCGACTCGCTCGAAACGGCGCGCAGCACCGTGCTCGGCTGGGGTCCCTGGGTGGAGGTCCTCGCGCCGGAGGAGCTGCGCGCCAGTGTGATCGAGGCAGCGGGCCGCATCACGGCCCTGTATGCGGCGCGCGAGGCTGAGCGGCTGCCTCAGCCCTCGGCCGATTTCTGGAGCGTGCGGTAAAGCCCGATGTAGTTCATGCCCCACTCGTCAAGGCCGAGCATCAGGTCCATCGCGCGCACGGCCAGCCCGTTCTTGAGCGGGTTGCAGATCGGCGCGTTGACCCCTGCCTGGCGCAGCAGCGCGAGGAACACGGTGTTGAGCAGGTCGCGGTCCGGCATGCCGTGTGAGGCGTTGCTGGCCCCGGCGGTCATGTTGCAGCCCAGGCGGCTGCGGATCAGGTGCGCCGTCTCCAGCGTGACCCGCCCGGCCTTGTCGTCCGCGCCGACCGCCATGACCAGCGGGTCGAGCAGCAGCGCGTCAGGCGTGATGCCGTAGCGCCCCGCCGTTTCCACCAGCGTCTCCGCGACGGCGAACCGGTCCTGCGGCGTGGCGGGGATGCCGTTGTCGTCCATGCACAGCGCGATCACCGCCGCGCCGTGTTCCGCCACCAGCGGGAACACCGCCTTCATCTTCTCGGCCTCGCCGTTGACCGAGTTCACCAGCGCGCGGCCCCGGCTCACCTTGAGCGCCGCCGCCAGCGCCTCCGGGTTTGCGGAGTCGATGCACACCGGCAGGTCCACCGTGTCCTGCACGATCTGGACCGCTCGCGGCAGCAGCGCGACCTCGTCCACGCCCGCCGCGCCGACGTTCACGTCGAGCACCAGCGCCCCGGCCTCGGCCTGGGCCTGCGCGTCCCGCGCAATACGGCTGAGATCGCCCGCCTGCAACTCCGCACTGAACACCTTGCGCCCGGTGGGGTTGATGCGCTCGCCGATGATCACGGTGGGATGGTCGGGGCCGATCGTCACCTCGACCGACGGGCCTCGCAGTACGGTTTCCATCGCTGGCTGCCTCCTCAAAACAGCGCGCTCAGTCCCAGGGGTCAGGGGTCAGCATGACGGCCTGGCTGAAGCGATCGGTAAATTCAGGGTGATTCGTCAACTCGATGTAGTTCAGGTGCTTGACAAGGTCGGCGGCGCGGGCGCGCTCCCCGGCATTGATCAACAGGCGTTTGGCGCCGATGCCCGCCGCGTTCCCGACCTGGTGGAAGCGCTCCAGCGGCAGCGGCGGGAACATGCCGATCGCGGTCGCGTTCTCCAGGTCCAGGTAATTACCGAACGCCCCGGCCACGATCACGCGGTCGATGGCCGCCTCGTCCAGCCCGGCCTGCTCGACCAGCAGCTTGATCCCGGCGCGGATCGCCCCCTTCGCCAACTGCACCTCGTTCACGTCGTTCCGGCTCATGGCGACGGGCCGCCCGTGCCCGGACCGGTTGGCCGGGACGATCTCGTACCAGGGGTTGAGATCGGAAGAGCGTCGTGTAGGGAAAGAGTGTAGGTT